>JBBIGT010000076.1:0-11203 GCA_037447395.1 Comamonadaceae bacterium
CGGCGCGTGCGTCTCGACGAGCAAACGCCCGGCCACGGCATTGGCCTGGCCGTGGTGATCGACCTGGTACACAGCCACGGCGGCGTGCTGCAGGTGGCGCGCTCCAATCTGGGCGGCGCTCAGGTCGACGTCGTTCTGCCCGGCAAGGCGTCGGCCTCAGGCGCGCCCTTATCCTTATGATTCCGCAATGATGTTCATCGCCGCCAAGTTCATGGCCTTCCTGACCCAACCGCTGGCCTGGGTCGCCCTGCTGTGGCTGCTCAGTCTGGCACTGCTGCGGCGTCGGCCGACGTGGGCGCGGCGCCTTGGCAGCGCTGCGCTGTTGTTGCTGCTGTTCCTGGGTTGGGAGCCGCCGCCCGACGCCTTGTTGCGCCAGCTCGAGCGTCAATACCCGCCGCTGGCGCGCCAGGCGATTGCCGGCAACACGGTCGGCGTCATCGTCTTGGGCGGCGCACTGGAGCCAGCCTACGCCTGGTCGGTGCCACAGCAGAGCGCCCTCAACGACGGCGCCGAACGCATGACCGAAGCGGTGGCGCTGCTGCGGCAACAGCCGCACTTGCGCTTACTGTTTACCGGAGGTGAAGGTGAGTTGTTTGGCGGCGGGCTGTCCGAGGCCGAGCGCGCGCGGATTTTTTTTGCCGGCCAAGGCGTGCCGATGACACAGGTGCTGTTCGAGTCGGCCTCGCGCACGACGTATGAGAACGCCGTTTTGAGCCAACGTTTGCCCGGCGTCGACGCGCATCAACCGTGGCTGCTGCTGACCACAGCGTCGCACATGCCGCGCTCGATGGCGGCATTCCAGCGCGCCGGTTGGAACGTCACCGCGTACCCGGTCGATTTCCGCGCCGGCACGGCCACACCCTGGACGCAATACACCATGGACAAAGGCGTCAAGAAATGGCGCCTGGCGCTGCACGAGGTGCTGGGCTTGCTGGCCTACAAACTGTCTGGACGCGCCTGAACCGCGCGCGCCAGCACCTTGTCGATACGCCGGCCGTCGAGGTCGACCACCTCAAACTGCCAGCCGGCGCTTTCGATGCGCTCGCCCTCGTTCGGTAGGCGCCCGCTAACGGCCATCAATAAGCCCGCCAGCGTGTTGTAACGGCCGCGTTCTTCGGCGGGCAGTTCGTCGATGTCCAGGCGCGACTTGAGTTCGCTGACCGGCATGGCGCCGTCAAGCAGCCAGCTGCCGTCGTCACGCTGCGTCGCCCAAGCGTCGGTTTGCAGGCCCGACTGCAATTCGCCGGTAATGGCCTCCAGCAAATCATGCGGCGTCAACAGCCCCTGCACCACGCCATATTCGTCGACGACCAGCACCTGGCGACCGACGCGGGCACGGAACTGCTCCAGCAGTTCCATGCCGCTGATCGTCTCGGGCACGAACGACGCTGGGTTGACGTAATCGGCAATCGTGCCACTGGCGCCTGCACCCAGGGCCAGCAAATGCGCCACGCTGACCTTGCCAATGACATCGTCGAGCGAGCCGCGGCAGACCGGGTACCACGAATGCGCCCGCTCGGCGCCGTTGGCACCGACGATGCGCAGGCCCTCGGCCACCGTCAGGTCGGCGTCGAGCCAATCGACCTCGGCGCGCGGCACCATCAACGACGTCAACGGCCGGTCGTCCAGACCGAACACATTGCGCACCATGCGGTGTTCGTGCTCTTCGATGACGCCAGCGTCGACGCCCTCGACCAGACTGGCGCTGATTTCCTCTTCGGTCATGGCGCGCGTGACGTTGGCGTCGATGCGCAGCAGCTTCAAAATCGCCGCCGTGCTGCCGGCGAGCAGCCTGACAAACGGGCCGGCGGCGCGTGCCAGCCAGGCCATTGGGCGGGCCACCAGGCGCGCCACGCGCTCGGGGTACAACTGGCCGATGCGCTTGGGCACCAGTTCGCCAAAAATGATCGTCGTGAAGGTGATCACCGTCACCACCAGCGCCGTCGCCGTCACGCCAGCCACCGGTGCAGCCAGACCAAACCCCTGCAGCCAGCCGCTCAGCCCGGCGCTAAAAGCGGCTTCGCCGACGATGCCGTTGAGCACGCCAATGGACGTGATGCCAACCTGGATCGTCGACAAAAACTGGTTGGGGTTGTCGAGCAAGTCCAGCGACGCCCGCGCGCCTTTGTCACCGTCTTCGGCCATGCTGGTCAGGCGCGCTCTGCGGCTGGCGGCCAACGCCAGTTCGGACATGGCGAAGACGCCATTGAGCAGGGTCAAAAAGACAATCAGCAAAAATTCCATGGACGACGAACGACAATCAACACCATGGCACTGTACCTGATTGGCGACGTTCAAGGCTGCGACGGCGCACTGCAACGTCTGCTGGAAAAAATTGCTTTTTCACCGAGCCGCGACACGCTGTTCCTGCTCGGCGATCTGGTCAACCGCGGCCCCGATTCGCTGGGCGTGCTGCGCCGCCTGATGACTTACGGCGCGTCCGTGCAATGTCTGCTCGGCAACCACGACCTGCACTTGCTGGCCGTTGCCTGCGGTGCTCGTTCGCCGGGGCGGCGCGACACGCTCACCCGTGTGCTGCAAGCGCCGGATCACGCAGCGCTGCTGGACTGGTTGCGCCAGCAACGCATGGCGCTTCTGCATCGCTTTTTGGATCGCGACTATTTAATGGTTCACGCCGGCGTATTGCCTTCCTGGAGTGCTACTAAAACAATATCATTGGCGGGGGAGGTCGAAGCCGTCTTGCGCGGCGCCGATTTGGCCGATTTTTTGCGCCAAATGTACGGCAATGCGCCCAACCAGTGGGACGACGCGCTAACCGGCAGCGACCGCCTGCGCGTCATCGTCAACGCCTTGACGCGTCTGCGTTTTTGCACGGCCGGCGGGGCGATGGAGTTTTCGGTGACCGACGGCGTCGACGCCGCGCCCAAAGACTACCTTCCGTGGTTTGACGTGCCGGGCCGACAAAGTGCCAACATCACCGTCGCCTTTGGCCATTGGTCAACGCTGGGCTGGCTTGACCGCAACGACGTGCTGGCGCTGGACAGCGGCTGCGTCTGGGGCGGCAGCTTGAGCGCGCTCAAGCTCAACCAGGGTGACGCCGCGCAGCCGCATGAATTGATTCAGGTGCGCTGCCCGCAGGCACAACAGCCTGGGGCCTGACGCCGCGCGTCAGACGGCTTTGAACAACGCCGCGACCTTGCGTCTGGACTTGATATTGCTGGAAATGCTGCGCGCACCCGGTCGCGGGGCAACGGGCTCCCAGGCCGGCTTGACGTCAGACGGCGCCGTGGCCTCGTAGGGTCTGTCGAAAAACGGGTCCAGCGGCACCGAGCGCGGAGCCCGTCGATGGCCCTCGCGCACAACGCGCTCGACACCGCTGGTGCCGGAACGCTCGCCACCGCCGTGGTACAGGCGCCGGCCGTCGTTGATGTGGCCTTGCCGGCGGATGTCGGGCAAATTCTCTTCAAAGTCGATCGGTTCAAGCTCGATTTTGGTCTTCAGCAATTTCTCGACTTCAGCCGCCAGCCGCGCGTCCGAGCGGGCGACGAACGTCACCGCCAGGCCAGCGGCGCCGGCGCGGCCTGTGCGGCCAATGCGGTGGACGTAGTCTTCGGCGTGGAATGGAATGTCAAAGTTGAAGACGGCCGGCACATCCTTGATGTCCAGACCGCGGGCGGCCACGTCGGTGGCCACCAGCAGGTCGACCTCCCCGCTTTTGAATGCTTCCAGCGCCTTCAGGCGCTCGTCCTGGCTTTTGTCGCCGTGCAGCGCGGTGGTCTTCAAGCCGTCGCGTTCCAGCGCCCGCGCCAGCCGGGCACAGCCCAGCTTGCTGTTGACAAAGACAAAAGCCTGCTTGATGCCGCGGTCTTTGAGCACCTGATGCAGGGCGTGGCGCTTGTCGTCGGCCTCGACGCTGAAAAAATGCTGTTCAACCGTCGACGCGGTGGCGTTGGAGCGCGCCACCTCAACGGTCACCGGGTCTTGCAGGTAGCTTCCGGCCAGACGCTTGATTTCTGGCGAGAAAGTCGCCGAAAACAACAGCGTCGTGCGCTCTTTTGGGAGATAGCTGAGGATGCGCTGCAGGTCGGGCAAAAAGCCGATGTCGAGCATGCGGTCGGCTTCGTCGAGCACGACGTACTCGACCTGGTTGAGGATGCAATTCTTGGCCTCGATGTGATCGAGCAAGCGTCCGGGCGTGGCCACCAACACTTCGACGCCTTTTTTCAGCTCGAGCGTTTGCGGCTTCATGTCGATGCCGCCAAAAACCACCGTACTGCGCAGGTTGGTGTACTTGCCGTACATCTTGATGTTGTCGGCCACTTGGTCGGCCAGCTCACGCGTGGGCAGCAACACCAGGGCGCGCACCGGATGGCGCGCCGGCGAGGTCGACGCGTTCTCGTGCTTGAGCATGCGCTGCATCAACGGCAGGGCAAAAGCCGCCGTCTTGCCAGTGCCGGTTTGCGCGGCGCCCATCACATCGCGCCCTTGCAGCACGACGGGAATGGCCTTGGCCTGGATCGGCGTCATCGATGCATAGCCCATCTCGGCAATGGCTCGCGCCAGCGGTGCGGCCAGTTGCAGCTGGGCAAAGGCCATGTTCGGGGTGTCTGGGCTTTGGGATTCAGGAGTCGCGGCGTCTGACGCCGCAGCGCTAAGGTTCTCTGTCATTGAAACTCGTGTTCAATTGCTATCCATCCGATAGCTGGTATCGCCCCACGATGCAGGGCAGCGGCCGTATTATCCCTCAAGCCTCAGAGACCGCGCGCAGCAAAGGTATCGCACCGTTTGACGCTGCCATATTGCAGTCCGGTGTTGAACCAGCGCTGGCGTTGCGCGCTGCTGCCGTGGGTGAAACGTTCGGGCACCACGGCGCCACCCTGGGCGCGCTGCAAGGCATCGTCGCCAATCTTGGCGGCGGCGTTCATCGCTTCTTCGACGTCACCTTGCTCAAGCAACTGGCGCGTCGCCTGCGCATGGTGCGCCCAGACACCGGCCAGGCAGTCCGCCTGCAGCTCCAGACGCACGCTCATGGCGTTGTATTCGGTGACCGACATGCGCGCGCGCATTTGCTCCATCCGCCCAGTGATGCCGAGCAGGTTTTGCACATGGTGGCCAACCTCATGGGCAACCACGTAGGCCTGGGCAAAGTCCCCCGGGGCGCCGAGTTGATCTTGCAGCGTCTGGTAAAAATCCAGATCGATGTAGACCTTTTGGTCAGGCGGGCAATAAAACGGCCCCATCGCCGCTTGCCCCTGGCCACAGCCGGTCGCCGTGGCGCCACGGAATAACACCAGTTTCGGCAATTGGTAGGTGGCGCCACCCTGGGCAAAGACGTCTTTCCAGACGTCTTCCGTGTCGGCCAGCACGGTCGACACGAAACGGGCCATGCGGTCGTCAGCCGGCGGGCGCTGGACCGGTGCCGACGAAGTCGTTGCAACCGGTTCACCTCCGCTGAGAAAATTCAGCACGGTCAGCGGATTGACACCCAAAAAATACGAGGCCACCAGGGCAATGGCAATCGAGCCGATGCCAATGCGCCGCCCACCGCCCAAACCACCGCCTGGCAAGCCGCCATCGCCCCGGCGGTCTTCGACGTTGTCCGACTGACGGTTGCCCTCCCATTTCATGGTGCGACTCCTTGTGTTCAGGCCTTGGGCAGTGTCACGCCGCGCTGGCCCTGGTATTTGCCGCCGCGATCCTTATAACTGGTCTGGCAGACGTCGTCTTTGTCGCTCTCAAAGAACAGCACCTGCGCGCAGCCCTCGCCGGCGTAGATTTTGGCTGGCAGCGGCGTGGTGTTGGAGAACTCCAGCGTCACGTAACCCTCCCACTCGGGCTCGAACGGTGTGACGTTGACGATGATGCCGCAACGCGCGTAGGTGCTCTTGCCCAGGCAGACGGTGAGCACGTTACGCGGGATACGAAAGTATTCAACGGTGCGCGCCAGCGCAAAGCTGTTCGGTGGAATGATGCAGACGTCGTCGTTGAAATCAACGAAGCTCTTTTCGTCAAAATTTTTCGGGTCAACCACCGTGCTGTGGATGTTGGTAAAGACCTTGAATTCAGGGGCACAACGGATGTCGTAGCCGTAGCTGCTGGTGCCGTAACTGATGATCTTGTGGCCGTCACGTTGACGGATCTGGCCGGGCTCGAACGGCTCGATCATGCCGTGCTGCTCGGCCATACGGCGAATCCATTGGTCGCTTTTGATGCTCATGAGTGATAGGTTCCTGCAAATGCGGCGCCATTGTAGTAAGCGACCCGCGCCGACCGAGGATGGTCGATGGCGGGCGCCAGCGCGGCGATAATCGCGCCCATGAAAAACACACAAAACCCTCCCTTGTTGCTGCTCTGGCGGCCCATCTTGGCCATGTTGGCGGTCATCGTCTCGTCCAACTACCTGGTGCAGTTTCCCATCAACGACTGGCTCACCTGGGGCGCGTTCACGTTTCCCGTGGCGTTTCTGGTCACCGATCTGACCAACCGGGCGGTCGGTGCGGCCAGTGCCCGGCGCGTAGCGTGGACCGGCTTTGCCATCGCTGTGGTGGTGTCGCTGGCGCTGGCGCCCTGGCGGATTGCCGTCGCCTCCGGTATGGCATTCATCGTCGGTCAGCTGCTGGACATCGTCGCCTTCAACAAGTTGCGCGCCATGAGCTGGTGGAAGGCGCCATTGATCGGCTCGATCGTCGCGTCGGTCGTCGATACCGGCATCTTTTTCTTTCTGGCGTTCTACGGCTCAGACATGAACTGGCTGACGCTGGCCTTTGGTGACCTGAGCATCAAGTGGCTGATGGCCGCCGTGCTGCTGGCACCCTATCGCGTGATGCTGCCGCGCCTGCAACTGTGGGTGCCGTTGCGCTGAAGCGGTTTCTTGTCACAACAAAAAAACCGCCCGAGGGCGGTTTTTTTATGGGTCTGGGACGACGCGTCTACTTGGCGCCAGGCACCTTGCCTTCGACGCCCTTGACGAAGAAGTTCAGGCCGCTCAGAAACTTGTCGTCCGCCACCGTGTCCTTGGCCACCTGCACCTTGCCGGCGTTGTCGGTGATCGGGCCTTTCCAGATGGCAAAGCTGCCGTCGGCCAGGCCTTTTTTCACTTCTTCCACTTTGGCCTTGGTTTCGGCGGGGACGTCCTCGGCGATGCTCACGATGTCAATCGCGCCTTCTTTGACGCCCCACCAGCTGTGGCCGCCGCCCTGCCAGCTGCCCTCGAGCGCATCCTTGGTGGCCTTGATGTAGTACGGACCCCAGTTGATGATGCTCGAGGCCAGGTGTGCCTTCGGACCGTAGGCGGTCATGTCGGAGTCCCAGCCAAACGCGCGCTTGCCCTTGGCTTCGGCGGTCTTCAGCACCGCCGGCGAGTCGGTGTTCTGGAACAGCACGTCGGCGCCGCTGTTGATCAGGCTGGTGGCGGCCTCGGTTTCTTTCGGCGGGTCGAACCAGCCGTTGACCCAGACCACTTTGGTCTTGATCTTCGGGTTGCTGCTTTGCGCGCCAAGGGTGAAGCTGTTGATGTTGCGGATCACTTCAGGGATCGGGATCGAAGCCACCACGCCCAGCGTGTTGCTCTTGGTCATCTTGCCGGCGATCACCCCAGCCATGTAGGCGCCTTCGTAGGTGCGGCTGTCGTAGGTGCGCATGTTGTCGGCCTGCTTGTAGCCGGTGGCGTGCTCAAACTTGACGTCCTTGATGTCGGCGGCGATCTTCATCATCGGCTCCATGTAACCGAAGGTGGTGCCAAAGATCAGCTTGTTGCCTTGGCCGGCCATGTCGCGGATGACGCGCTCAGCGTCGGCCGACTCGGGCACGTTTTCAACGAAGGTCGTGACGATCTTGTCGCCAAATTCTTTCTCCAGCGCCTTGCGGCCGTTGTCGTGGGCAAACGTCCAGCCACCGTCGCCCACCGGGCCGACGTAGGCAAAGGCAATTTTCAGCGGTTCGGGCTTGGCCGGCGCCGAGGCCGCAGCGACCGGTGCCGGTGTAGCCGCCGGTGCGGCGGCGGGTTCTTCCTTCTTGCCGCAGCCGACCAGCGCGGCAGACGCCACGGCGGTCAGGGCCGCCACTTTCAAAAGCGAACGTTTTTGCAAATCAGTCATGTCAATTCCTATAAAAAGATCAGAGTTACGACGGTTACTTTGAAAACACTGGATTATCGGCGTCAACCGCCCGGATAAAACGCTTGCCCCAGGCTGGCCGGCATGTTGACGCGAATCCACTGCGGATTGCGCGAAATCAGCACCAGCACCACGATGGTTGCGACATAGGGCAACATGCTCAGGAACTGGCTCGGCAACTCGACACCAGCGCCCTGCAAATGAAACTGCAACATGGTCACGCCGCCAAACAAATACGCCCCAAGCAGCACACGCGCCGGCCGCCAAGTGGCGAAGGTCGTCAGCGCCAGCGCAATCCAGCCCTTGCCGGCGACCATGCCCTCGACCCACAGCGGCGTGTAAATGATCGACAAATAGGCGCCAGCCAGGCCGCACAGCGCGCCGCCCGCCACCACCGCCGCAAAACGGATCAGCCGCACCGGGTAGCCCAAAGCGTGCGCGGCGTGCGGGTTTTCGCCAACACTGCGCACAATCAAACCAGCACGCGTGCGATACAAAAACCAGATCAACGCCAGCGCCAGCGCGACCGCGCCATAGACCAGCGGATGGTGCTGAAACAGCGCCGGACCAATCCACGGCAAATCGGCCAAAACGGGCACGGCGAAAGCCACGCGTTCGGGCAATCGCGTTTGCACAAAACCGGTACCGACAAACGCCGAAAAACCAGCACCAAACAGCGTCAGGGCCAGCCCCGTGGCGTATTGGTTAGTGTTGAGCCAGATCACCAGCACCGCAAAGAGCGCCGCCAACAGCGCGCCACTGGTAGCACCGGCGACAAAGCCCAAGGCGTCTGAGCCGGTCGTGACAACCGTGGCGTAGCCGGCGATGGCGGCACAGAGCATCATGCCCTCGGCACCCAGGTTGACGATGCCGACCTTTTCATTGATCAACAAGCCCAGCGCGGCAATCGCCAGCACCGTTCCGGCGTTGAGCGTGGCGGCCAGCAACAGCGCGTACGATTCCATCACTTGCCCCACTTCAGACGGTAATTCACCAGCGTGTCGCAGGCCAGCAGGCTAAACAGCAGCAGGCCCTGAAAAACACCCGTGAGCGATTTGGTCAAGCCCAGGCGTGACTGCGCCAGCTCACCACCGATGTAAAACATGCTCATCAACAGCGCCGAAAACACCATACCCAGCGGGTGCAGCCGTCCGACAAAGGCGACGATGATGGCGGCAAAGCCATAACCGGCGGGCAGGTAGATGGTTAGCTGGCCGATGGGCCCGGCCACTTCGAGCGCGCCGGCCAGGCCGGCGCAGGCGCCGGAAATCAACAACGCCGACCACAGCGCGCGGCTGGACGAAAAGCCGGCATAACGTGCCGCTGCCGGCGCCAGTCCGCCGACTTGCAGGGCAAAACCGACGCGCGTGCGGAACAGAAAAATCCATAGCAACAAAACGCCCAGCAGCGCCAGCAACGCGCCAATGCTGACGCGCGATCCGGCAAACAGCCGGGGCATCTGCGTGACCGCGTCAAAGGTTTTGGTTTGTGGAAAGTTAAAACCCATGGGGTCCTTCCATGGACCGCCAACCAGGAAACTGAGCACCTGAATGGCCACGTAGACCAGCATCAGGCTGACCAGAATCTCATTGGCGTGAAAACGTTGGCGCAGCAACGCCGTCAGGCCCGCCCAGACCATGCCGCCGGCAACACCGGCGAGCAGGATCGGCATCACGATCCAGCCACCCCACCCTGGCCCGTGCAGGGCCACGCCGGTGGCAAAGATGGCGCCCAGGATGTACTGTCCCTCGGCTCCGATGTTCCAGACGTTGGAGCGAAAGCACACCGCCAGGCCCAGGGCGATCAGCAACAGTGGCGTCGCCTTGACCAGCAATTCGCCCCAAGCGTAGGCGCTGTTGATGGGCAACCAGAAAAACATGGCCAAACCACGCACCGGGTCTTTTCCCAACGCCGCAAACATCAGCGTCCCAAGCAACACCGTCACGCCCAGCGCCAGCAGCGGCGACGCGTACGTCCACCACCGGGAGGGCTCGGCGCGGGCCTCAAGCTTGAGCATCAGCCCGCTCCTGCGTCATTTGCGCCAGGTGGTGCTGCACCTGCGGGTCCCACAAACCACTCATCCATTCGCCAATCTTCTCAATGTTGGCCTCGGCCATCGGCAGCGACGGCGACAAGGTACCGCGGGCGATCACGTGCAGCCGGTCGCAAACCTCAAACAATTCATCGAGTTCCTCACTGACCACCAGCACCGCGCAACCGGCGTCGCGCAGGGCCAGCAGCTCATTGCGAATCTGCGCCGCCGCGCCGACGTCGACGCCCCAGGTCGGCTGCGAGACGATGAACAGCCGGGGTTGCGCGTCCATCTCACGCCCGACAATGAACTTCTGCAAATTGCCGCCGGACAGCGAACGCGCCGGCGACTGCGGCCCGCCGGCCTTGACCTGAAAACGTGCCAGGATGTCGGCGGCCTGACGTTGCAACGCGGCGACACGAATCCAGCCACCGGCCACCTGCGGCAGCAGCACGGACTCGTCGCGCGTGAGCAACAGGTTCTGCGCCAATGACAGCGTCGGCACCGCGCCACGGCCAAGACGGTCTTCCGGCACAAAGTGCAGGCCCAGCGCGCGCCGTTGCCCCGGATGCAGCTTGGACGCGTCAACCGCGCCGATTGCCACCGACCCCGGATTGGCGCGGCAGTCCTCACCGGACAGCGCGCACAGCAGCTCCTTCTGTCCGTTGCCGGAAACGCCGGCAATACCGAGCACCTCGCCGGCACGTACGTCAAAGGAGATGTCCTGCAAATCGACACCGAACTGATCGTGGCGCGCCAGCGTCAGATGGTCGACGTGCAGCATCGGCTCGCCCAGGTGCTGCGGCCGATGTACCAATGGCGGCGGCTCGGCACCAATCATCAGGCGCGACAGTGAGGCGTTGCTCTCTTGTGCCGGATTGCACACACCGGTCACCTGGCCGGCCTGCAACACCGTGCACGCCGTGCACAGCGCGCGAATCTCGTGCAACTTGTGACTGATGTACAAAATACTGCAACCCTCACGGGCCAGGCGCTTGAGCACGACGAACAATTTCTCCACCGCCTGCGGCGTCAGCACTGAGGTGGGCTCGTCCAGAATCAGCAACTGCGGGTTGGTCAACAGCGCGCGAATGAT
>JBBIGT010000077.1:0-11159 GCA_037447395.1 Comamonadaceae bacterium
GATAGCAACCCCGACGTTCAACCGGCCGCACCCAACCGGCGCAATCGCGGCCCCAACGAACCGCTGCCCGAGCAGGTGGACGTGCTGATCGCCGGCACCGGCCCGGCCGGCTTGTGCCTGGCCGCGCAATTGGCGCAGTTTCCGCAGATCGAGACGTTGATCGTCGAGCGCATGCCCGCCAACATCATCAAGGGCAAGGCCGACGGCATCAACACGCGCACCATGGAGATGTTTCAGGCCTTTGGCTTTGCCGACAAGGTCAAGCGTGAGACTTACTGGGTCAACCAGACCGCCTTCTGGATGCCCGACCCGGTCAACCCGGCGCACATCCGGCGCGTCGGGCGGGTGCAAGACGTGGCCGACGACAGCTCGGAGATGCCGCACATCCTGATCAACCAGGCGCGCCTGCACGAGCTGTTTCTGGAGCTGATGGCGAACTCTTCCGCGCGTCTGGCGCCCGACTACGGCTGGGAGGTCGTCGGCCTGACCATCGATGAAGCCACCGACGACCACCCGGTGACGGTCACGCTGAAGGACGCAAGTGGCATCCACTGGGGCGCCACGCGCACGGTACGCGCCAACTACGTGGTCGGCTGCGACGGTGCCCACTCGGCGGTGCGCAAGGCCATTGGCGGCGAACTGCACGGCGACGCCGCGCACCAGGCCTGGGGAGTGATGGACATTTTGGCCAACACCGACTTCCCCGACGTGCGTCAGAAGTGCCTGATCTCGTCGGCCAGCGAAGGCAACGTGCTGATCCTGCCGCGCGAAGGCGGCTACGTGTTTCGCATGTATGTGGAGCTCGACAAACTCAAGGACGGCGAGAAAGCTGCGAGCAAGAAATTCACGCAGGACGACATGATTGCGGCGGCCAACCGCATCCTGCAACCCTACCGCATCGATGTGAAAGAAGTCGTCTGGTGGTCGATCTACGAAATTGGCCACAGCCTCACCGACAAGTTTGACGACGTGCCTGCGGGCGCGCCGCGCAACCCGCGCGTGTTTACCGCCGGCGACGCCTGCCACACCCATTCGCCCAAGGCCGGGCAGGGCATGAACGTGTCGATGCAGGACACATTCAACCTCGGCTGGAAGCTGGTGCACGTGCTGCAGGGTCGCGCCGACGCCAGTCTGCTGCGCAGTTACCGCAAAGAGCGCCTGACCGAAGCCCGCCGGCTGGTCGAGACCGACCACGAATGGGCGCGCATCATGTCGGCGCCGACGACGCCGGCCGAGCGCGACGGCTCTGAAGAGCCGCGCATCATCCGCCAGTTCAAGGCGAATCTGGAATTTACCGGCGGCACCGCCGTCAAGTACGACACGTCAGCGCTGTGTGCGCCGGGCACACACCAGGCGCTGGCGCGCGGGCTGGAGATTGGCCGGCGCTTTCACTCCGGCCCGGTGGTGCGTTTGTCCGACGCCCGTCAGATGCAATTGGGCCACGCCGCCCAAGCCGACGCGCGCTGGCGCGTGTACGCCTTTGCCGCTCAGGGCGACGATGGCTGCGGCGTGGGGTCGGCGATGCGCACGCTGGCCGACTGGCTCGAGAACGACCCGCAGTCACCGGTCGTACGGCACACGCGCAAGGGCGAAGACGTGGACGCCATCATCGACGTGCGTGCCGTCTTCCAGCAGACCTTTGACCAGCTCGCCTACCAGCACATGCCCACGCTGCTGAAACCCAAAACCGGCAAGCTTGGTCTGCAGGATCACGAAAAGATTTTTTGTGTCGATCACAAAGGCGCGGGCGACATCTTTGCGCTGCGTGGCATTGACCGCGTGCTCGGCTGCGTCGTCGTCGTGCGGCCGGACCAGTATGTGGCGAACGTGCTGGCGCTGGACGCATTTGACGAACTGGCGGCTTTTTTTGCTGGCGTTTTGCGCTGAATCGACCGGCGCATGTTGATCAGCTGCGCCTCAACCACCACCCGCTGCGCGCCACGCCCCTGGCGTCTGTCCGGTCCAGCCGGAAAACGCGCGGATAAAGCTTTTCTCGTTCAAAAACCCCACCGCCTGCGCGATTTGTTTGACGGGGTGGCGGGTGCGCAGCAGCAGGTCGGTGGCGCGGGCCTGGCGCACCTCGTCTTTTAACGCCTGCAGCGTGGCACCTTCTTCCTTGAGCTGGCGGTGCAGCGTGCGCGGCGACAGCGCCAGCAGCGCCGCCAGGTCGTGCACGTTGTGCGTTTGCGCGGGTTGTTGCTGCAGGGCCTGGCGCACGCGCTGCACCAGCAGGCGGTCGCGGCGGTATTGCAATACCGTCAGCGGCAGCGCGCGCTGGAGCATCTGGCGCAGCGCGGCTTCGTCGCGGCGCAGTGGCAGCTGCAAATAATGTGCATCAAAACTAATAGCTGTCTGCGCTTGATTGAAAAGGACTGGCGTCGAAAAAAGCACTTGATAGGCGCTCTGGTGCCCCGGCGCGGAATAGGCAAACTGCGCACGCTCAAGGGCGATGCGCGAGTCGATCAACCAGCACGCCAGACCAAGAAAGTTGCGCAGCATCGACACCAGACAGAACTCACGCAACACGCCCAGATCGCGCTGTTCGCTGATGAGCAGCGTCGCCTTGTCGTGCGCTTCGGTGAGCGTCAGCGTGATGTCGTCGGTCAGCAGCGCGTGGTGGCGGCACCAGCGCTGCAACGCTACACCCAAGGTGGGCGAACTGATCGAGGCGCGCGCCAGCATGCCGTAACTGCCCCAGGGCAGTCGGCGGCCAAACCAGCCCAGCGCTTCGTCGTCGAGCTCGCGCATGGCGTAGCCGGAAACCTGCTCCATCTGCGCGGCCGTGATGCGCGAGCGCGGATCTTGCAGATGTTCTGGCGCAATTTGTGCGTACTTGAGCGCCACTGCGGGGTTCATGCCACGCCGCTTGTAAGCATGAATGATGGCGTTGACAAAAGCAATCGGGGTGGCGGCGCGCGGTGCGGCTGACATGCGGGTAGTGTGCCTTTTATTGGCACAATTTGCAACCATCTTGACGCGCTTGTCGCGACCGTGTGCCTTATGCTTCGCCGCTATGCCAGTGCTGACCCTGGTGTTCGCACCAGGTCGCCCAGAACTGTCAGGTGGCGTTGATCTGGTCTGCACCGCTTTGTTGACCTTTTGCCCAAGCTAACTTTCATGGACTCTGGCCGCTCGCAGGACATGAACGTGATTTCACGATAAGGATTGCCAACTCAACGCCCGCTCTGCCGACTTCCAGGCCAATGCCGCTGCCATGCGTGCGTTGGTTGACGACCTGGCTGGCAAATTCGCCCAGGTGCAGCAAGGCGGTGGCGATGCCGCCCGCGCCAAACACACGGCGCGCGGCAAGCTGTTGCCGCGCGAGCGTGTGGACATGCTGCTCGACCCCGGCACGCCCTTTCTGGAGCTCTCGCCGCTGGCCGCTTTAGGCATGTACCCGGACCGCGACGGCTCGGACAGCGCCCCCGGCGCCGGGTTGGTGGCCGGCATTGGTCGCGTGGCAGGCACCGATTGCATGATCGTCTGCAACGATGCCACCGTCAAAGGCGGCACCTACTACCCGATGACGGTCAAGAAACACCTGCGCGCGCAGGAGATTGCCCAGCAAAACCGCTTGCCATGCATCTACTTGGTCGATTCGGGCGGCGCCAATTTGCCCAACCAGGACGAAGTCTTTCCTGACCGTGATCACTTTGGCCGCATCTTCTTCAACCAGGCGCAGATGAGCGCACAGGGCATTGCGCAGATTGCCGTGGTGATGGGCAGTTGCACGGCGGGCGGTGCCTACGTGCCGGCCATGAGCGACGAGGCGATCATCGTCAAGAATCAGGGCACCATCTTCTTGGGCGGCCCGCCGCTGGTGAAGGCTGCCACCGGCGAGGTGGTCAGCGCCGAAGACCTGGGCGGCGGCGACGTGCACACGCGCCTCTCGGGCGTGGCCGACCATCTGGCGCAAAACGACCTGCACGCGCTGGCGCTGGCCCGGCAGGCGGTCAAGAATTTATATAAAAATAAGCCTTTAGCCCTTACAGATCATGCGCCAAAAGCTCCTAAATATGAAGCGACTGAGTTATACGGTGTGATCCCCACCGACACGCGCAAACCGTTTGACGTGCGCGAGATCATTGCCCGCGTCGTCGACGGCTCCGAGTTTGACGAGTTCAAGGCGCGCTTTGGCACCACGCTGGTCTGTGGCTTTGCGCGTATCGAAGGCATGGCCGTGGGCATCATCGCCAACAACGGCATCTTGTTCAGCGAGTCGGCCTTGAAGGGCACGCACTTCATTGAGCTGTGCTGCCAGCGCAAGGTGCCGTTGGTGTTTTTGCAGAACATCACCGGGTTCATGGTCGGGCGCAAGTATGAAAACGAAGGCATCGCCCGCAACGGTGCCAAGATGGTGACGGCGGTGGCCACCGCGGCGGTGCCCAAATTCACCGTCATCATCGGCGGCAGTTTTGGTGCCGGCAACTACGGCATGTGTGGGCGCGCTTTTGGCCCGCGCTTCTTGTGGATGTGGCCCAACGCGCGCATCAGCGTCATGGGCGGCGAACAGGCCGCCAGCGTCTTGGCCACGGTGCGCCGCGACGGCCTCGAAGCCAAGGGCGGGCAGTGGAGCGCTGCGGAGGAAGAAGCTTTCAAAGCGCCGATTCGCAGTCAGTACGAGGTGCAGGGCCACCCTTACTACGCCAGCGCCCGGCTGTGGGACGATGGCATCATCGACCCCGCCGATACGCGCCGGGTGTTGGGCTTGGGGCTCTCGGCCAGCCGCAATGCGCCAATCGAAGACACCCGGTTTGGACTTTTTCGAATGTAATGTGTGTGATTTTAAAAATTTATACGCATTAAACGAGTGAATCATGCGCACCAACATCGAGATTGACGACAAATTGATGAACTTTGTCATGTCCACCGGCGAGTTCAAAACCAAGCGCGAGGCGGTCGAGGCCGGCTTGCGACTCATCAAGCGGCGCAAGGTTTATGACGGCTTATTGGCGCGTCGGGGCACATTGCAGTGGCTCGGTGATGACGAAGCGGCCTGGGCCAAATACCGCCAAGAGCAATTGGCCAAGGTGCAGGCCAAGGCGGCCGGATTGCCGTTTGAGGGTGAAATTGACCCCGTGTTTCTGACACAACCGGTGCATTCGCCCGCAGCACCCATGGTGCAGGAGCCGATGGCCAGCTACGCCAACGCCAACGCAGCCGCTGGAAGCGCCAAATGATTTTGGTCGACTCCAGTGTCTGGCTTGATTTTTTCAACCAGCACAAAAGTCCAGCCAATCTGAAATTGATTGAACTGCTGCAGGATGGGGTTGCTGAGGTTGGCCTTGCAGACTTGGTCGTTTTTGAGGTGCTTCGGGGCTTCAGAACCGACCGGACGCTGTTGCAGGCACGGGACTTTTTACTCGACCTGCCCAGCGTCGACATTGGCGGCATCGCGCACGCTGCTGCACCGCGATGCCGATTTTGATGCGATAGAAACCCTGCGAGGCTTGCAAACATGGCCACACTGAAGATTGAAACCGGCGCCGTCGCCACCGTCACCTTGAACCGCCCCGAAGTGCGCAACGCCTTCAACGATGCGGTGATCACCGAACTCACCCAAGCCTTCACGCAACTCGGTCAGGACGCCCAGGTGCGCGCCATCGTGCTGGCGGCCGAAGGGCCGGCCTTTTGCGCCGGGGCCGACCTGAACTGGATGCGTCTCATGGCCGACTACACGCGCGAGGAGAACATCGCCGACGCCGGCCAGCTCGCCGCCATGTTGCAGTCGATCTACGCCTGCCCCAAGCCAACGATTGCCGCCGTGCAGGGTGACGTGTTCGCCGGTGGCATGGGCCTGGTCGCGGCCTGCGACATGGCCGTGAGCGTGCGCAGCGCCACTTATTGTCTGAGCGAAGTCAAGCTCGGCCTGATTCCGGCGACCATCAGTCCCTACGTGATCCGCGCCATGGGCGCGCGCGCCGCGCACCGCTACTTTCTCACCGCCGAGCGCTTCAGCGCGCAGGAGGCACAGCGCATCGGCTTCGTGCACCAACTGGTCGACGCCGACGACCAGCACTCCGCGCTGAACACCCAGGTTGGCGAGTTGGCGCAATCGTTGCTGCGCGCCAGTCCGGCCGCCGTGAAGGCCTGCAAACGCCTGGTGCAGGACGTCGCCGGGCGCGCCATTGACGCCGCGCTGATGGCGCAAACAGTCGAGTGCATCGCCGACATCCGCGCCAGCGACCAGGGGCGCGAGGGCGTCGCGGCCTTCCTGCAAAAGCGCCAGCCGGTCTGGCTCGCCGGTTGACCCCGGCCGACCAATTTCTCACGGCCCACGCCATGGCGCAAAGCTCCCTCTGGACCCGTTTGGTCGACTGGCTGCAGGGCCTGGGCGCGCACGCCGGCAGCGGCGTGAACAACGGAGTCGGTGCCCAGGTCGTCGCCGGCGTGACCGACGCGGTGAACCGGCTCGACATGCCCGGCTTGTTGGCGCTGGCTGCCGCGCTGGGTTGGGCCAGTGGCTTTCGGCTGTACGCCGTGGTGTTTGTCGTTGGTCTGGCCGGCTGGCTGGGCTGGCTCGACTTGCCCGCCGGGTTGCAGGTGCTCCAGCATCCGGCGCTGTTGCTGGCCAGCGGTGCGTTGTTGTTTGTCGAATTTTTTGCCGACAAGATTCCCGGTATCGACACGCTGTGGGACTTGCTCAACAGCGTCATCCGCATTCCCGCTGGCGCGGCGCTGGCAGCCGGTGCACTGGGCGCGGACAGCAGCACCATGGCGCTCGTCGGCGCCTTGCTCGGTGGCAGTCTGGCGGCCACGGCGCAGGCCGCCAAGACGACGACGCGCGCGGCCATCAATACCTCGCCCGAGCCTTTCTCCAACGTCGCAGCGAGCCTGTTCGAAGACGCCCTGGTGCTGGCCATCGTCTGGCTGGCCGCCCAGCAGCCGCTGGTCTTTGGCGTCGTGGTGGTTGTGGCCGTGCTGGTGATGTGGGTCGTCACCTGGCTGCTGTTGAAGTTTTTGCGCGCGGCGTGGCGGCGCCTGCGTGTCCTCTTTTTGTCCGCCCCTGCCAAGGAAGTCTGATGTTCACCAAGATACTGATCGCCAACCGTGGCGAGATTGCCTGCCGTGTTGCCGCCAGCGCCCGCCGTCTGGGCGTGCGCACGGTAGCGGTTTATTCCGACGTCGACACCCACGCCAAGCACGTGGTCGCCTGCGACGAGGCGGTGCACATCGGCGCCAGCGCCCCCAAGGACAGCTACCTGCAGTGGCAACGCATCATCGACGCCGCGTGCGCCAGCGGCGCGCAAGCGGTGCATCCTGGCTACGGTTTCCTCAGCGAAAACGCCGCCTTCGCCGACGCCTGTGTGCAAGCCGGCTTGGTGTTCATTGGCCCGCCCGCCAGCGCCATCCAGGCCATGGGCCTGAAGGCCGAAGCCAAGCGTCTGATGGCGCAGGCGGGCGTGCCGCTGGTGCCGGGTTACCACGGTGAGGACCAGGACCCAGCGCTGCTGCAGCGCGAGGCCGACCGCATCGGTTACCCGGTGTTGATCAAGGCCAGCGCCGGTGGCGGCGGCAAGGGCATGCGCGCGGTCGACAAGGCCGGGGACTTTGCGGCAGCGCTGGCATCTTGCAAACGCGAGGCCAGCAACAGCTTTGGCAGCGACGCGGTATTGATCGAAAAGTACGTCCAGCGCCCGCGGCACATCGAGTTGCAAATTTTTGGTGACACGCACGGCAACTACGTCTACCTGGCCGAGCGTGACTGCTCGGTGCAGCGGCGCCATCAGAAGGTGCTGGAAGAAGCGCCGGCGCCGGGCCTGACGCCGCGTCTGCGCCAACAGATGGGCGAGGCGGCGCTGGCCGCGGCGCGCGCGGTGAACTACGTCGGCGCCGGCACGGTGGAGTTCATCGTCGAGCAGCCCGGTGGTTACGACCGGCCTGACGACTTGACGTTTTACTTTATGGAGATGAACACGCGCCTGCAGGTGGAGCATCCGGTGACCGAAGCCATCACCGGGCAAGACCTGGTTGAGTGGCAGTTGCGCGTGGCCAGCGGCGAGCTTTTGCCGCTGGCGCAGGCGCAGATCAACATCAGTGGCCACGCCATCGAGGCGCGCATCTGCGCCGAAAACCCCGACAACAATTTCTTGCCGGCCACCGGGCGTCTGGACGTCTACCAAAAACCGGCGCACGTGGCGTTTGCACGCGCGCCGCTGGCCGGCCCGGGTGCCGGCGTGCGCTTTGACGACGGCGTGCGCCAAGGCGACGCCATCAGCCCGCATTACGACTCAATGGTGGCCAAGCTGATCGTCCACGGCGCCACGCGCGCGCAGGCGCTGGCCCGGCTCGACGAGGCGCTGGCGCAAACACACATCGTCGGGCTGACGACCAATGTGCAGTTCTTGCGGCACGTGTTGGCGAGTGCGTCGTTTGCCAAGGCGCAGCTCGACACCGGTTTGATCCCGCGCGAAGCGGCTGTTCTGTTCAACCAAGAACGCGTCGGCCTGGCGCTGGCCGCCGCCGCCGACGTGGCGCAAACGCTGCTCGACGAACGCCGCGCGCCAGGCGCAGATCCGTTGGACCAGCGCGACGGCTGGCGCGCCTGGGGCGTTTTACAGCGGCGCTTTGCCTTTGACTTTGCCGGCTCTGTGGTGCGCGCCAGCTTGCGCTACCTGAAGGACGGCACGTTGCACTTGTGCGTCGGCGAGGGCGCCGCGGCGGTTCAGGGGGCGTTGCAATTTGTTGCCACGCCGCACGCCATCGACGTGCAGTTTGCCGGCCAGCGTGCCCGTGTCAATGTTTATAGAAATGGCGAGCTTGCCCATATCCATGCTGCACAAGGTGCTACACAAATCATTGCAGTTGATTTGCTCGCGCACGCCGGCGAGGCGGCCGCGGAGGGCGGCCGACTGACCGCGCCAATGCCGGGCAAGGTGGTGTCGTTTGCCGTGCAGGCCGGCGACGCGGTGACCAAGGGCCAAGCGCTGGCCGTGATGGAGGCGATGAAGATGGAGCACACCATCGCCGCGCCAAGCGACGGCGTTGTCGGCGAACTGCTGTACGCGCCTGGCGATCAGGTCGTCGAGGGCGCCGAGCTGCTGCGGCTGCTGGCCACTGACCCCGTCGGCGCAAGCGCCTAGGCAGCGTCGAGCGCTTGGACTTCGACCAGGCAGTCGTAAAAGGTCGGCCCGCCACCCAGGTCGGTCAGCGCCTGGCTGGTGAGCTGGTTCACATTGGTGCCGGCCAGGCCCATCTTGCGCCACCAGACGCCCAGCCCGTTGACCACGCCGGCGCGGGCGCGCGGGCTGACACGGGCGCGGCACACATAGTCGCCACGGGCGTTGAACACGCGTACCGTGTCGCCGTCGTTTATGGCGCGCGCTGCGGCGTCGCTGGCATGCATTTCCAGCAGCGGCTCGCCTTGGCTCGCGCGCAGGCTGGCAACGTTGACGAAGCTGGAGTTAAGAAAGTTGCGCGCCGGCGGCGAGATCATCACCAGCGGGTACCGCGCCGAGGTGTGCGCCGCCTCATGGTTGGCTACGTGGTTGGGCAAGCCATCGAGTCCGCGGTCGGCCAGCCGCCTGCTGAAAAATTCGCATTTGCCCGACGGCGTCGGAAAGTTGCCGTTGGCAAACGGCGCCTCCGGCGTCGGCACGGTGGCAAACCCGTGCGCCAGCAGCGTCGCAAAGTCGACGGCGCTGCCGTAAGCCTGGCGGCACAACTGCTCGTCGCTGTCGGCAAAACACGGATCGGTAAAACCCAGGCGCTGGCTGAGCTGGCGAAAAATTTCGGTGTTCGGTCGCGCCTGGCCCAGCGGCGCAATGGCTGGGCGGTTGAGCAGTGCGTCCGTGTGGCCATAGCTGGCGTGCACGTCCCAGTGTTCCAGTTGCGTCGTCGCCGGCAGGATGAAGTCGGCGTAGTCGGCCGTGTCGGTCTGAAAGTGCTCCAGCACCACGGTGAACAAGTCGTCGCGGGCAAAACCTGCCACCACCTGGGCCGACTGCGGCGCAATGGCCACCGGGTTGCTGTTGTAGACGATCAGCGCCTCGATGGCCGGGCCAAACCCGGCGCTGGCCGGGCGCAGCAGGTCGTCGCCAATGGTGGCCATGTTGAGCGTGCGTGGCGCGCGGGCGCCCAGCAAGTCGGGGCGCTGCAATGTCGCCCGGTCGACCGGAAAGTTGCCCGAGCTGGACAACAACAAGCCGCCGGCGCGCTGCCGCCAGGCGCCCACCAGCGCCGGCAGGCAGGCGATCAGCCGCACCGCGTTGCCGCCACCGTGCACGCGCTGCACGCCGTAGTTCAGACGGATCGCCGCGCCGTGGCCGGCGCCAGCGCAGTGGCCGTAGTCGCGCGCCAACGCTTCGATCTGCCCGGCGTTAATGCCGCACACCGTGGCGGCGCGTTCGGGTGGCCACTGCAGGGCCCGCTGGCGCAGCACATCCCAGCCGAGCGTGTAGCGCGCCAGGTAGTCGTGGTCGAGCCAGTCGTGGATGATCAACTGCTGCATGATCGACAGCGCCAAAGCGCCGTCGGTTCCGGGCAGCAAGGCAATATGTTCATCACATTTGTCGGCTGTCTCGGTCTTGCGCGGGTCAATACAGACCAGCTTGGCACCGTGGCGTTTGGCTGTATTGGCATAACGCCAGAAGTGCAAATTGCTGGCCACCGAATTGCTGCCCCAGATGACGATCAGCTTGGCCTCGGCAAAAAATTCGACGCGCATGCCGGTTTTGGCGCCCAGCGTGTGCACCAAGGCCTCGCCACCGGCGGCGGCGCAGATGGTGCGCTCCAGCCGCGAGGCGCCGAGCTGGTTGAAAAACCGCGCGGCCATGCTTTCGCCCTGCACCAGGCCCATGGTGCCGGCGTAGCTGTACGGCAGAATGGCTTGCGCGTCGCGCGCGGCGATGGCGCGCAGCCGCGCGGCGATCTCGTCAAGCGCAGCGTCCCAACTCACCGGGACAAACTGACCCGTGCCTTTGGCACCGACGCGTTGAAGTGGCTGCAGCAGGCGCTCTGGGTGGTAAGTGCGTTCGGTATAGCGCGAAACCTTGGTGCAAAGGCTGCCTGCGGTGTGCGGGTGCGCCGGGTTGCCGTGCGTCTTGACGGCGACGCCGTGGTCGACGGTTGTGATGATCGAGCAGGTGTCGGGGCAGTCGTGCGGGCAGGCGCCGATGACGTGGTGGGGCTGCGTTGCTGGGCGCACGCTGAGGGGTGGG
>JBBIGT010000078.1:0-11149 GCA_037447395.1 Comamonadaceae bacterium
CTTCCAGAATCATCGGGTTGATCTCGACCAGCGACGCGTCGGTTTCCATGTAGACCTTGTAGATCTTCTGGAACACGTCAACCGCCTGCGCGGTGGAACCTGCCGGAATGCCGATGGCGTTGGCCAACTTGGTCGCTTGCGCGACGGTCAGGCCGGTGGCCGGGTCGACGATTTCGGTGATGATTTTTTCGGGCGTGTCGTGCGCCACTTCTTCGATCGACATGCCGCCTTCGCTGGAGGCGATCATCGCCACGCGTTGGCTGGCGCGGTCGGTCACGGCCGAGACGTAGTACTCTTTTTTGATGTCTGCGCCGTCTTCAATCAGCAGGCGGCGCACTTTTTGACCCTCGGGGCCGGTCTGGTGCGTGACCAGTTGCATCCCCAGAATTTCACCGGCGAGTTTGCGCACGTCGTCGATCGAGCGCGCCAGCTTGACGCCGCCGCCCTTGCCTCGGCCGCCGGCGTGAATTTGCGCCTTGACGACCCACACCGGGCCGCCGAGTTTCTGCGCGGCTTCCACCGCTTCTTGAACGGTGAATGCTGCAATGCCGCGCGGCACGGGCACACCGAATTGACGCAAGATATCCTTGCCTTGGTATTCGTGAATCTTCATGAGGGCTCTCTCAGGAATGGATGGAGGTTTGGCCTCTGCACGCCGCGCGCAAGCGTCAGGGCAGGGGTCGCCAGTCGGAACAACGGCGAACTGTATCATGGTGCATTGCATCAATCTTTAGTCAGCCTTACAGCGACGGGCCTCGGCGGTCGCCACAATTCAACATGCAAAAAATCTTCATTGACGGCGAAGCGGGAACCACCGGGCTGCAAATTCGTGAGCGTTTGCAGCAACTCGCTGGCGTCGAATTGCTCAGCATCGCGCCCGAACAACGCAAGAACGCCAAGGCCAAGCAAGCCCTTATGGCGCGCGCCGACCTGGTGGTGCTGTGCCTGCACGACGAGGCGGCGCTGGAGTCGGTCGCGCTGATCGACGCGCTGGCGCATGGCGGCGCGCCGGCCGTGCCGAAAATCATCGACGCGTCGACCGCGCACCGCACCACCCCCGGCTGGGTCTACGGCTTTGCCGAGCTGCAATCGGGCCAGCGGGCGTTGATTCAGAAAGCGCAGCGGGTGGCCAACCCGGGTTGCTACGCCACCGGCGCCATTGCGCTGATCCGCCCGTTGATCGACGCGGGCCTGCTGGCGCCGGACTATCCGCTGTGCCTGCCGGCGGTCAGTGGTTACTCGGGCGGCGGGCGCAGCATGATTGAAGCCTATGAACAAGGCGCTGCGCCAGCTTTCGAGCTGTGCTGGAATTCGATTACACACAAGCACATTCCCGAGATCATGGCCTGCACCGGCTTGACGCGCCGCCCCCTGTTTGTGCCGTCGGTGGGTAATTTTGCGCAGGGCATGTTGGTGCAGTTGCCCCTGCATCTGGACCTGTTGCCGGGTCAGCCGACGGTGGCCGAGTTGCACGACGCGCTGGCGCGTCACTACGCCGGCAGTGAATGGGTGCGCGTGTTGCCGGCAACCGACAACAACAAGCTCGACGCGGCGGCGCTGGCGGGCAGCGACGGCCTGGAGCTGCGCGTCTTTGGCAATCGCGACGCGGGCGACGGTTTTCGTCACGCGGTGCTGGTCGCCCGACTGGATAACCTGGGCAAGGGCGCCAGCGGAGCCGCCGTGCAAAACCTCAAATTGATGCTCGGGCTGTAGCGCGTTATTGATCGTCGTCGCCGGCGCCGCCGACGACGCGGCGCACCACCTCACTGGCAAAGCCGCGCGCCAGCAGAAAGCGCGCCTGGCGTGCGCGCTCCGTGGCGTCACTGGCCAGCACGCCGAAGCGCTGACGCCAGACGGCGCGCGCGCGCGCCAGTTCGCTGCCCTGCAGGTCGGTCACCGCGCTGGCGACCGCATCGGCGGACAGGCCCTTGGCCAGCAGCTCCTGACGAATGCGCCCGGCGCCGAGCTTGGCGGCACGGCGGTACAGTACCGATTCCAGCACGCGCTGCTCGCTGATGAAGCCCTTGGCCTGCAACTCGTCCAACGCCACCGCCAGGCTGCCGGGCTCGCTTTCATACGCCGCGAGCTTGCGCTCGAGCTCGCGGCGGGAATGCTCGCGCTGCCCGAGCAGCCGCAACGCCCGGCCCTTTAGCGACGGGGCGTCAAAAGCCATGGTGAAAGCTCGATAATCACTATGTTAATAATAGCTATAGGCGCCTATATTTAAAGGGCTAGGAGGCTTTTTTGCTTGAAGTCTTGACGTCGCTTGCGAGGCCTTCGGCGTCAGCCATCAGTGCAATCCCCAGCGAGGCACGCACCTTGTTTTCAATCTCGCGCGAGAGGTCGGGGTTTTCTTTCAGGAACTCACGGGCGTTGTCGCGGCCCTGGCCAATTTTTTCGCCGTTGTAGGCGTACCAGGCGCCGGACTTTTCCAGGATGTTGGCGTTCACACCCATGTCGATGATTTCACCCTCGCGGCTGATACCCTGGCCAAACAGAATGTCGAACTCGGCGGTCTTGAACGGCGGCGACACTTTGTTCTTGACGACCTTGACGCGGGTTTCGTTGCCGATCGAATCGTCGCCCTTTTTGATGGTGCCGGTGCGCCGGATGTCCAGTCGCACCGAGGCGTAGAACTTCAGCGCGTTGCCGCCGGTGGTCGTCTCGGGGCTGCCGAACATGACGCCGATCTTCATGCGGATCTGGTTGATGAAGATGACCATGCAGTTGGTCTTCTTGATGTGCGCGGTCAGCTTGCGTAGCGCCTGGCTCATCAGGCGCGCTTGCAGGCCCGGCAAGCTGTCGCCCATTTCGCCCTCCAGCTCGGCCTTGGGAGTGAGGGCTGCCACCGAGTCGACGACGATCAGGTCAACCGCGCCCGAGCGCACCAGGCTGTCGACGATCTCCAGCGCCTGTTCGCCGGTGTCGGGTTGGCTGATCAGCAGGTCTTGCAGATTGACGCCCAGGTTTTGTGCGTACTGGATGTCCAGCGCGTGCTCGGCGTCGACAAAAGCGCACTGGCCGCCGGTTTTTTGCATCTCGGCAATCACCTGCAGTGTCAGCGTCGTCTTGCCCGACGACTCCGGGCCGTAGATTTCAACGACGCGCCCGCGCGGCAGGCCGCCGACCCCCAGGGCAATGTCCAGACCGAGCGAGCCGGTGGACACCACCTGGATGTCTTCAATAACCTCGCCTTCGCCCAGGCGCATGATGGTGCCCTTGCCAAACTGCTTTTCAATTTGCGCCAGCGCCACTTGCAGGGCTTTGGCTTTTTCGGCGTTGACGGGGCTGGGGCTTTTGACGGGTGCGTCCATGGAGTTCTCCTGAAGTGGCGATGGTGACAAAGTGACGGATGGCATCCTCTGGATTTAACAACAGGCTGGATGCGTAAACAGTAGTTTACAGGTTTGCAAAGTTAAAAATGCATATTTTTAGTCAATTTGGTTTACTATTTGCCGATGTCAGTGACCCATGCAAACCCAACCGTTGCCCGTCGGCAGGCCCATCTGGGGCACTGGCTGGCGCAGGCGCAGCAGCGCTTTGACGCGCGCGTGCTGGTGCTGATGGCACGCAACGAGCGCCTGCCGCTGGCGTTGGCCAACTTGTGCGCGCGCGGACGCTTGACCGCCTCGCACGGCTACATCACGCGCCACTTGCCACTGCAAGGCGCACGCTTGACCGAGTTGGCGCGCCTTGCGGGTGTCAGCAAGCAGGCCATCGGCAAACTCGTCACTGAATGTGAAGCGTGGGCGCTGGTGCGTCGCGACGCCGACGCGCGCGACGGCCGTGCGCGGCGGGTCTGCTTTACCGATCAGGGCCGGCTTTGGTTGCAGGCCTACGAAGACGCAATCCGCCAGGCCGAAGCCGAACTGCGCGACGCGGTCGGCGCGGAAGTCGCCGCGGTGATTGCCCTCGGGCTGGAGGCCTATGCCGCCTAGAATGGTTGCAAACCGACCCGCAACAGCGGGGCCCACGTCGCGGTGGTCGACAGAACTTGGAGCAGGAGACAAGCATGCGGATTCTGATAGCGGAGGATGATCAGGTATTGGCCGACGGCCTGTTGCGTACGCTGCGCAGTTCGGGGGCGGCGGTTGACCACGTCGCCAGCGGTACCGAGGCCGACGCCGCGCTGATGACCAATACCGAGTTCGACCTGCTGATCCTTGACCTGGGGCTGCCGCGGATGCACGGCCTGGAAGTGCTGAAAAAGCTGCGCGCGCGCGGCTCGACGCTGCCGGTGTTGATCCTCACCGCCGCCGATAGCGTCGAAGAACGCGTCAAGGGCCTCGACTACGGCGCCGACGATTACATGGCCAAGCCGTTCAGCCTGCAGGAACTGGAAGCACGGGTGCGCGCCCTGAGCCGTCGCGGCATGGGCGCGGCCAGCAGCACCATCAAGCACGGCCCACTGGTGTACGACCAGAGCGGGCGGGTCGCCACCATCGACGGCGTGATGGTCGAGTTGTCGGCGCGCGAACTGGGCTTGCTTGAAGTGCTGCTGCAGCGCGCCGGTCGGCTGGTCAGCAAAGACCAACTGGTCGAGCGGCTGTGCGAATGGGGCGAAGAGGTCAGCAACAACGCCATCGAGGTCTACATTCACCGCCTGCGCAAGAAGATAGAAAAAGGCCCGATCCGCATCGCCACCGTGCGTGGCCTGGGCTACTGCCTGGAAAAACTGCCGGGGTAAGCCATGGCCCCCACGCTTGTCGCTGCGCGTACGGCGCTGCTCCACGAAGGAGCTGACCTTGCTTGGGGCGGCCCGGCGCGCCGGCCGGTGTCTTTTCACTTGCTGTGAACATATTCCAACGCGAGCAGCGCTCGCTGTTCGGCGAAATTCTCGACTGGATGTTGACGCCGCTGCTGCTGTTGTGGCCGGTCAGCCTGGTGCTGACCTGGCTGGTGGCGCAGGGCATTGCCGGGCGGCCGTTCGACCGGGCGCTGGAATACAACGTGCGCGCCATGGCGCAGCTGATCACCGTGCGCCACAGCCACGCGCAGTTTGTCCTGCCGCGTCCGGCGCGTGAACTGCTGCGTGCCGACGATTCGGACACCGTTTACTACCAGGTGATTGGCCCGCGTGGCGAGTTTCTCGGTGGCGAGCGTGACCTGCCGGCGCCGCCCGAAGACGGCGTCCCGGTGACCGACCAGGTCGTCATCCGCGACGATGTGATCAAGGGCTTTGACGTCAAAGTCGCGTACACCTGGGTCGACCTGCCCGAGGCCGGCCCGGGCCTGGCGCTGGTGCAGGTCGCCGAAACGCTGGAGAAGCGCTCGATCCTGGCCACTGAAATCGTCAAGGGCGTGATGCTGCCGCAGTTCATCATCCTGCCGGTTGCGGTGTTGCTGGTCTGGCTGGCGCTGGTGCAGGCGATCAAACCTTTGCATCAACTCGAAGACCGCATCCGCGCGCGCAAGCCCGACGACTTGAGCCCCATCGATGCCGAGGTGGTGCCACTGGAGGTGTCGCCGCTGGTCGATTCGGTCAACGACTTGCTGCAGCGTCTGACCGAGTCGATTGCCACGCAAAAGCGCTTTCTGGCTGACGCCGCGCACCAGCTGAAGACGCCGCTGGCGGGCTTGCGCATGCAGGCCGACCTGGCGCAGCGCGAGGGGGCCAGTGCCGAAGACCTCAAGCAGTCGCTGCAG
Source organism: Comamonadaceae bacterium (assembly GCA_037447395.1). Lineage (GTDB taxonomy): Bacteria > Pseudomonadota > Gammaproteobacteria > Burkholderiales > Burkholderiaceae_C > Rhodoferax. The sequence continues at coordinate 5,647 of JBBIGT010000078.1, forward strand.
TTGATTGGCCGCGCCAGCGTGCGCGCCACGCACAGCGTCAACCAATTGCTGGCGCTGGCGCGCGCTGAAAGCAACGGCTCGGCCATGCCGCGCACCCTATGCGACCTGGCCGAACTGACCATGATCGTGGTGCGCGACAGCGTGCCGCGGGCGCTGGAGAAATATATCGACCTGGGCTACGAGGGCACGCAAGCGGCGACTCCGGGTTGCACCGTGCTGGGCAACGTGACACTGCTCAAAGAAATGGTGCGCAACCTGGTCGACAACGCCATCAACTACACGCCCTCCAGCCGTGATGAGCCGGGCGTCATCACAGCGCGGGTGCTGACCGACCCGTTTGGCCGCGCCCTGGTGTTGCAGGTGGAAGACTCGGGACCGGGTGTGCCCGAGGCCGAGCGTGAACTGATTTTTCAGCCCTTTTACCGGGCCTTGGGCACCGAGGCCGACGGCTCGGGCTTGGGCCTGCCGATCGTCCTCGAAATTGCCCAGCAGCACGGCGCCAGCGTCAGCCTGGAAGACACGCACCCCGGGCAAAACCCGCCGGGGGCGCGCTTTGTCGTGCGCTTTTCAGCGACGTTGGCCAGCGACTCGCTGGCCTAAGCTGGCCGATGTAGCGGTCACGCCGGACTGGATCCGGCCCCAAGTCCTGATTGTTCAGTTGGCCGCCGGTGCGGCGCACGGCTGCAGCGCCAGGTCTGGCGCGGCGTCGTGGATCGAGCGCAACGCCAGCGCGTTGGCGTCGATGGCCGGCAGGCGCAATTGGTAGCTCGTTTGCGCCGCTTGCACCTGTGTCATCTTGGCGCTGCGCACGCCGCGCTTGTTGAGCGCCTGCAGCGCGCTCTCGGTCGCCGCACGGGTGTTGAACGCGCCCAGGCTGAAGCCCGGTGCCAATGCGGGCACGTCCACGGGCTCAAACTTGATCTTCAACTCGGTCAATTGCGCGCGTTTGGTTGCCAACTCGCTGGCGTTGGCAAAACGGCCCATGTAAATGAGCCAGCGCGCCGGCGTGACCTGCTCGTCGATGGTCCAGGCACCCGGCGCCAGTTGTGTGGCCAGCACGGCCTTGAGGGCCGCGGACGGCGCGGCGTTGAACGGCGAGCTTTGCAGACAAACCAGCTGTCGGTCGGCGCGGGGGGCAACTGGCGCAGTCGACGCCGCGGGTCCCGACGCCTGGGCGCGCTCGCTCAGCACGACGATTGCCTCGGGGTGCACTTGCTGCGCCAGGCGTTGCGGCTCGTGCTGTGATGTTGGTCCCCATCCGTACGCCAGCAGCCAGCCCTCGCCCCAGGCGAAGTAACCCAGGTTGAGCAGCAGCAGCACAAGGACGGTCAGGCGCAGCATGGAGCTTTCGGGTGGCGCGTTACACGGCCGGTGCGGCCATGGGCCGGATGCTGATTTCAGAACTGGTCACGCGCCGCGGGCCGGCGTCGGTGTGCACCCGTAGCGCACCGCTGTCGTCGACACCCAAGGCCACGCCGTGCGTGCCGTCGCTGAGGCTGACGGCGACCTGGGCCAGCGCGTCGCGTGCGTTGAAAGCCTGGCACAGCGGGGCAAAACCGCGCTGTTCGAAATGGCGCAGCGCCTGTACCAGCGGCGCGGCCAGGCGCGCCAATGACTGCGCGGCCGTCGCGTCGGGCTGCAACTCGGTCAAGCCGACCGGCGTGGTCGCCAGACCGGTGGCCGGCGGACAGTCGATGTTCAAGCCGACGCCGATGACGGCGTAGCGGGCGCTTGACGCACCATCGCTGCCCCAGTTGAGCGTTTCAACCAGAACGCCGGCGAGCTTGCGGTCGTGCCAGTACAAGTCGTTGGGCCACTTCAGCACGATGTCGGGGTGCAGGCTGTCGGCAAGCGACAGGCCGATGGCCAGCGACAGCCCGGACCAGTCTTGCGGCGACAGCGTCAAGCCCAGCGAAAACATCAGGCTGCCGGGTTGGCCGGCAGCACCCGGGCGGTCGACCCACGGCCGGCCCAGCCGACCGCGCCCGGCGCTTTGGTGCTCGGCGACCAGCAGCACCGGATCCAGGCGGCCGCTGCGGGCACGGCGCATCAGTTCGGCGTTGGTCGAGTCGATGCTTGGCAGCACCTCGACGGTGAAGCCGGGCAGGCCGGGTTCGATCGCCTGCCAGACGGCTTCACAGGGCCAGCGCGTGGCGGTCATGGCGTGTCATTTGCGCCGGCGTTTGGGCGCCAGCAAGGTGCCGCGGCAATGGGCGCCGCCGCACCAACAAGGGTATTGCGCCTTGAGCTTGGGGGTGTAGCGCTCGTCGATGATCAGGCCGTAGTCGTAGTGCAGTTCTTCACCGGGATTGATGTCGCGCAGCGCCTTGATGAACACTCGCCCGCCTTCCTCAGAGGCCTCGCAATTGCCGTCGCACGAATGGTTGATCCAGCGCGACGAGTTGCCTCCGTGCAGCGCGTCAATCACGTGTTCTTCATCGATGTGAAAGTAAAACGTGTGGTTGGGATCCAGCGGGTCGTGCGGGTGGCGCGCCTGCGCCTCATCCCAGCTAATGATTTCACCCACGTATTCGATGATGGTTGCGCCGGCGGCGATTGGCTGCACGGCATAAACGCCCTTGCCATGGATGGCCGAGCGGCGCACCTGGATGCGGCGTGATGAAGGGGCTGATTTTTTGGTCACGGGCAAAAATTTGTTATCGTGAACTCGTAGGGGTGCGCGCGTGCGCACGCGAGGAAAAAGGATTGTAGTCAGATGAAAACCGCAGAAAACCAAACCAAAGCCGTTGCTACCAAGACCCTGGTGATTGCCGAAAAACCGTCGGTGGCGCAAGACATCGTGCGCGCCTTGACGCCGACGGCAGGCAAGTTCGACAAGCACGACGAACACTTCGAGAACGACGCCTTTGTCGTCACCAGCGCCGTCGGTCACTTGGTGGAGATCCAGGCGCCCGAGCAATACGACGTCAAGCGCGGCAAATGGAGTTTTGCCCATTTGCCGGTGATTCCGCCGCACTTTGACCTGAAACCCGTCGACAAGACCAAGACGCGCCTGAACGCGGTGGTGAAACTGGCCAAACGCAAGGACGTGGGCCAACTCGTCAACGCCTGCGACGCCGGGCGCGAGGGCGAGTTGATCTTTCGCCTGATCGAGCAATACGCGGGTGGCGCTAAACCGCTGGGCAAGCCGGTACAGCGCCTGTGGCTGCAATCGATGACGCCGCAAGCCATTCGCGACGGTTTTGCGCACCTGCGAACGGACGCGCAGATGCGGCCGCTGGCCGACGCGGCGCGCTGCCGCAGCGAGGCCGACTGGCTGGTCGGCATCAACGGCACGCGCGCCATGACGGCGTTCAACTCGCGCGACGGCGGTTTCTTTTTGACCACCGTCGGCCGGGTACAGACGCCGACCTTGAGCGTGGTCGTCGAGCGCGAAGAACTGATCCGCGCGTTTGTTGCGCGCGACTACTGGGAAATCCACGCCAGCTTTGCCGCGCAGGCCGGCAGCTACCCGGCCAGGTGGTTCGACCCGGCGTGGAAAAAAGACCCGGATGACGCGGAAAAACGCGCCGAGCGCGTCTGGAGCGAGAAGGCGGCGCAAGCGATCGTGGCGGCGGTGCGCGGCCAGCAGGCCAGCGTCACCGAAGAGAGCAAGCCGACCACGCAGGCCAGCCCGCTGCTGTTTGACCTCACCAGCCTGCAGCGCGAGGCCAACGGCAAGTTCGGCTACAGCGCCAAGACCACGTTGTCGATCGCGCAGAGCCTGTACGAGCGCCACAAGGCCTTGACGTATCCGCGTACCGACGCGCGCGCGCTGCCCGAAGACTATGTGCCGGTGGTCAAGCAGACGTTCGAGATGCTCGCCGACTCGGGTCTGAAACACCTTGCCCCGCACGCGTTGACGGCGCTCAACGGCAACTACATCCGGCCCTCTAAACGCATCTTCGACAACAGCAAGATCAGCGACCACTTTGCCATCATCCCCACGCTGCAAGCGCCACACGGGCTATCAGAAGCAGAGCAAAAAATTTACGACCTGGTGGCGCGCCGCTTCCTGGCCGTGTTTTTTCCCAGCGCCGAATACCAGGTCACCACCCGCATCAGCAAGGTGCAGCAACAGCACTTCAAGACTGAGGGCAAGGTGCTGGTCAAGCCGGGCTGGCTGGCCATCTACGGCAAGGAAGCTGCCGACGAAGTGGCCGACGCCAAGGACGGCGACAAGGGGCAAAACCTGGTGCCGGTGATGCCGGGCGAAAAGGTGGCCACCGAGTCGGTCGAGTTCAAGGGTCTCAAAACCCGCCCGCCGGCACGCTACTCCGAAGCGACCCTGCTCGGCGCCATGGAAGGCGCGGGCAAGATGGTGGAGGACGACGAACTGCGCGAAGCGATGCAGGAAAAAGGCCTGGGCACGCCCGCCACCCGCGCGTCGATCATCGAGGGGCTGATTTCCGAAAAATACATGCACCGCGAAGGCCGCGAGTTGATTCCGACCGCCAAGGCGTTCCAGCTGATGACTCTGCTGCGCGGCCTCGACGTGCAAGAACTGTCGCGCGCCGACCTCACCGGCGAATGGGAATACAAGCTCAACCAGATGGAGCACGGCAAGCTCAGCCGCGCGGCGTTCATGGCCGAGATCGCCGCCATGACCGAACGCATGGTCAAAAAAGCCAAGGAATACGACCACGACACGGTGCCCGGCAACTTTGCCACCTTGATCGCGCAGTGCCCCAACTGCGGTGGCGTGGTCAAAGAAAACTACCGTCGCTATACCTGCACTGGCGTGGATGGCAAAAGCGAAGGCTGCGGTTTTTCGTTTGGCAAGACGCCGGCCGGGCGCACCTTCGAGCTGTCCGAAGTCGAGCAGTTCTTGCGTGACAAGAAGATCGGCCCGCTCGACGGTTTTCGCTCCAAGGCCGGCTGGCCGTTCACCGCTGAAATGGTCATCCGCTATGACGACGACGCCAAGAACTACAAGCTCGAATTCGACTTTGGTGACGACAAAAAAGCTGAAGAAAGCGGCGAGCTGGTCGACTTCTCGACGCAGGAAGCGCTCGGCGCCTGCCCCAAATGCGGCGGGCGCGTGTTTGAGCACGGCAAAAACTACGTCTGCGACAAATCGGTGCCGACACTGGCCCAGCCCACGCCGAGCTGCGACTTCAAAACCGGCCAGATCATCCTGCAGCAACCGATCGAGCGCGCGCAAATGCACAAGCTGCTGGCCACCGGCAAGACCGATTTGCTCGACAAATTTGTCTCGATGCGTACCCGGCGCGCCTTCAAGGCCATGCTGGCCTGGGACGCGGCCGCCGGCAAGGTGAATTTTGAATTTGCCCCCAGCAAGTTCCCACCGCGCAAGAGCGCCGCCGCGCCGCTGACGCGAGCCGCTTCTGCTACACAAAAAGAAGCTGCTAGTGCACAAGGAACAAGGGCTACAGGCACAAAAGGCTTGAAATCTGCGGCGACGGCCAAAGCGGCCAGAAAGTCCACGGGCAGCACTGCGGGCAAAACGGCGGCGCGCAAGAGCGCCACCAAGACCCCGCGC
>JBBIGT010000079.1:0-10909 GCA_037447395.1 Comamonadaceae bacterium
CGTTCAGGCGGCAGGCCAATCACCTTGGTCCAGATGTCATAAGCCTCGTCGTCTTCGGCGTAAACGGTCGCCAGCAGGCGCTCGGGCGGCAGCTTGAACACTTTCGTGAGCAGTTCCCAGCCCCATTCGATCGACTCGCGCTTGAAGTAGTCGCCAAAGCTCCAGTTGCCCAGCATCTCGAAAAACGTGTGATGGCGCGCGGTGTAGCCGACGTTTTCCAGGTCGTTGTGTTTGCCGCCCGCGCGCAGGCACGCCTGCACCGACGCGGCGCGCACGTAACTGCGCGTGTCGGTGCCCAGAAACACGTCCTTGAACTGCACCATCCCTGAGTTGGTGAACATCAGCGTCGGGTCGTTGCCGGGCACCAGGGGGCTGCTGGCCACCACGGTGTGGCCTTTGGCGGCAAAAAAATCAAGAAAGGTCTTGCGGATGTCGGCAACACGGATGGCGGACGTAGTCATGAAAAATAATGTTTCAAACGATAAATAGGGTCGGCGTGCCCAGGATGGCCAGGCCATGTCGGCAGGGACATGGCGCCCGGCATTATCGCGCGGGCACCATGGTTCATGCCCTTCGATCCATCTGCAAGACCCATTTAACATGTGCCTCTCAAAAGACAAAGTTGCAGACGCGCAAGCCATCAACCAACCACCCATGCACCCAACCCAGATCCCGCTTCAATTTGGCAAGCGCCGCTTTTTATCGTGGAACGACCAGCAGCGCAGCCAGCACGGCGGCCGGGTGCAAAAGGTGTCGGTCGACGCCGGCTTTACCTGCCCCAACCGTGACGGCAGCAAGGGTATTGGCGGCTGCACCTTTTGCAACAACGACGGCTTCACACCGTCGTACCTGCGTGACCAGGCAGACATCACCCGGCAGATCGACACCGGTCTGGATTTTTTTACCCGTCGCTATCCCAACACCCGGCACTTTGTCGCCTACTTTCAGGCCTTCAGCAATACCTACGCGCCGCTGGACCAATTGCGCAAGGTCTACGCGGCAGCGCTGGCGCATCCAAAAATCGACGGGCTGGTGATTGGTACCCGACCCGATTGCGTGCCCGACGATGTGCTGGACTATCTGGCCGAGTTGTCGCGCCACAAGATCGTCGAACTGGAGCTTGGCCTTGAATCGTGCGACGACGCAACGCTGGCGCGCGTCAACCGGGGCCACACCTTTGCCGACGCGCAAGACGCCATCAGCCGCGCCGCCACACGCGGCCTTCAGGTGGCCGCGCACATCATGTTTGACCTGCCCGGTGAGAGCCGCCAGAGCATGCTCGCCGGCGCCGGCAAACTGTCTGCCCTGCCTCTGCATTCACTCAAGTTGCACCAGTTGCAAATCATCAAGCACACGGTGTTGGCCAACCAGTGGCGGCGCGACCCGGCCAGTCTGCCGATCATGGGCCCCAGCGACTACTTTGAACTGGTCGTGGATTTCCTGGAGCGCGTGTCACCGACCATTGCCATCCAGCGCATTGGCAGCGAAGTGCCGCCGGCACTCAAACTCGCGCCCGACTGGAACCTGCGCCTGCACGAACTGCTGCCACAGGTCGAGGCCCTGCTGCTGGCGCGCGCTACCTGGCAGGGGCGGCTGTATCCGGGGCAATAGGAGCCCCCCGATTCACCTCGTGCAGTTTTCCAGAAACGCGTACAGCGCCGGCGCGTCACAAAAGATAACGTTGAAGCGCAGCCACGGGCTGGGCTGCAGGTCGGCGCTGAACAAGTGCCCGGGGCCGAGCAGAATGTCCTGCTCGGCGGCCTTGTAGGCCAGTTCGGCCGAGTCGGCCACGCCAGGGTGGCGCGCCCACAAAAAGATGCCGGCCTTGGGCTCGCAAAAGATCTCGAAGCCCAGTTTGAGCAGCTTCGACGCCGCCACCACGTGGGCCTTGGCCAGGCGCTCACGCAAGCCCTTGACGTGCTTGCGCCAGCGCCCGTCGACCAGCGCGCCGTGCGCCAGGCGTTCGGTGAATTCCGACGAAGTCAACCCAGAGATCATCTTCAACTGCGCCAAATCTTCCAGCAGATCAGGCGGCGCCGCCACGTAGCCGACGCGCAGATTCGACGACACGGTTTTTGAAAAACTGCCGATGTAGACGACCCGGCTCAACTGGTCCAGGCTGGCCAGCGACGGTCGCGGCTCGGGGTCGAGGTCCGCATAAATGTCGTTCTCAACCACCACAAAGTCGTACTTGTCGGCCAACTGCATGACGCGGTGCAGGTGCGCCAATTGGGCAATCGAGCCCGTCGGGCTCTGCAGGCGTGGCTGGGTAAAAAACACTTTGGGCCGGTGCGCCAGCACCAGGCGCTCGAGCTCGGCCAAGTCGTAGCCGGCGGCGGTGCGCGGCACGCCGATCAACTGGGCGCCGAGAAAACGCAGCGAAAACAGCAAGTTGGGATAACCCGGGTCGTCGACCAGGACGGCGTCGCCGTGGCGCACCAGGCGGCGCGCCACCAGGTCCATTGCCTGGCTGGAGCCTTGCGTCAGCAGCACCTGCTCGGCGGTGACGGCAATCTCCTGTTCGGCCAGCAGCTCACGCACCAGCTGGCGCAGCGGCAAATAACCCTTGGGCTCGCCGTAGCCGCCCAGGTCGAAGTCGTCGGTGGCCAGCGCGCGCAGGCTGCGTCGCACACCGTCCTGAAACAGCCAGTCACCGGGCAGCCAGCCGCAGCCCGGCTTCATCAGTAGCGCGCGGTTTTCAAAAATGCGCCGCGAATACCACATCGAATCGAAGCTGAAATTGGCGCCCTGCGCCGGCAGCTCGGTGGCCAGCTTGGCGCGTTGTTTGACGAAGAAGCCGGAATTGGCGCGCGAGGCAAAGTAGCCCTGCGCCACCAGCCGGTCGTAGGCGTCGACCACGGTGAACACGCTGACGTTGTGCGCGTGGGCAAACTGGCGAATCGACGGCGCCTTGGAGCCGGCGCGCAGCGAGCCGTCCTCAATGGCGCCACGAAAACCGGCGACGATTTGCAACACCAGCGGCGTGGCGCTTTGCGGGTCTAAAGTAAACATGCCTCGACGATCTTAGGGTTTGTATGTACTGGACGCGTGCACTGCACAGTACATCTTCAAAAAGGCCTCAACTGTATATGGTCGGCCCGGCGCGTCAACCGTACAGTGGTGCCACTTCAACCATCGTCCACCTCGTTCAGGAGCTCACCATGCTGACCAAAACCCAACAAACCAACGCCGCCCTGATGGCGCGTCGCAAAGCCGCCATTCCGCGCGGCGTGGGCCAAAGCCACGAGGTCTTCATTGCCCGCGGTGACAACGCCGAAGTGTGGGACGTCGAGGGCAAGCGCTACATCGACTTTGCCGGTGGCATTGCGGTGCTCAACACCGGCCACTGCCGCCCCGAGATCAAGGAAGCGGTGAAAAAGCAGATCGACCTGTACACGCACACCTGCTTCCAGGTGCTGGCCTACGAGCCGTATGTCGAACTGGCCGAGCGCTTCAACGCGCTCGCACCGGGCAACTTTGCCAAAAAAACACTGTTTTTGAGCACCGGCGCCGAAGCGGTGGAAAACGCCGTCAAGATCGCCCGCGCGTACACCAAGCGCCCCGGCGTCATCGCCTTCACCAGCGGCTACCACGGCCGCACGCTGCTCACCTTAGGCCTGACCGGCAAAGTGGCGCCATACAAACTGGGCTTTGGCCCGTTCCCCGGTGAAATTTTCCACGCCCAGTTTCCCAACGCGGCGCACGGCGTGTCGGTCGACGACGCGATTGCCTCGGTTGAGTCCATCTTCAAGAACGACATCGAGGCCAGCCATGTCGCCGCCATCATCGTCGAACCGGTGCAGGGCGAGGGCGGTTTCAACGTCGCGCCATTCGACTTTTTGCAACGTCTGCGCGCGCTGTGCGATCAGCACGGCATCGTCATGATCGCCGACGAAATCCAGACCGGCGCCGGCCGTACCGGCACCTGGTTCGCCATCGAGCAAAGCGGTGTGGCACCCGACCTGATCACCATGGCCAAGTCGATGGCCGGTGGCTACCCAATCTCAGGCGTGGTTGGCCGCGCTGAAATCATGGACGCGCCGGCCCCCGGCGGTCTGGGCGGCACCTACGCCGGCAGCCCGGTGGCCTGCGCCGCCGCACTGGCGGTGCTCGACGTGTTTGAAAAAGAGCATCTGCTGGAGCGTAGCCGCAAGCTCGGCGCGCGCATGATGGCCAAACTCAAGGACATGGCCGCCAAAGACAAGCGCATCAGCGACGTGCGCGGCCTCGGTGCCATGGTGGCCATCGAACTGTGCAAGGGCGGCGACGCGCACCAGCCCAGTGCCGAACTGGCCAAGGCGCTGGCCGTGGAGGCGACACAACGCGGACTGATCTTGCTGACCTGCGGCACCTACGGCAACGTGGTGCGTATTCTGGTGCCCCTGACGGCCAGCGACGCCATCGTCGACGAAGGCTTGGCGATCATCGAAGCCAGCCTGGCGGCCGTCGCTTGATTGGCACACTATTTGCATAGTAAAAATAGCTTCCAGCCCTTATGTTACGGGCGCAAAGCGCTTCTTAAGAAATAGCAAATAATGGCCCTGTCAGACCCCTTGGTTCGCTTCAGCAACGTTCAAAAATCTTACGACGGCAGCACGCTGGTCGTCAGCGATTTGAATCTGGACATTCAAAACGGTGAATTCTTGTCGCTGCTCGGGCCGTCGGGGTCGGGCAAGACCACCACGCTGATGATGCTCGCCGGCTTTGAGTCACCCACCTCGGGCGAGATTCTGCTGGCCGGCAAGCCGATCACCAAAACGCCGCCGCACAAGCGCAACTTCGGCATGGTGTTCCAGAACTACGCGCTGTTTCCGCACATGAGCATCGCCGACAACGTCGCTTACCCGCTGACGGTGCGCAAAGTGGCCAAGGCTGAGCGCGAGGCCAAGGTGCTGCGCGCGCTCGACATGGTGCAAATGGGCACGCTGGGCGCACGGTATCCGGGCCAGCTCTCGGGTGGCCAACAGCAGCGCGTGGCGTTGGCGCGGGCCCTGTGTTTCGACCCGCAACTGGTGCTGATGGATGAGCCGCTGGGCGCGCTGGACAAGCAGTTGCGCGAGCACATGCAGCTTGAACTCAAAGAGATACACCGCCAGCTCGGGCTGACCTTTGTCTACGTCACGCACGACCAGTCCGAGGCGCTGACCATGTCGAACCGGGTGGCGGTGTTCAACGACGGCGTGATCCAGCAGATCGACACCGTCACACGCTTGTACGAGACACCCAACAACCGTTTCGTCGCTGGCTTCATTGGCGACAACACGGTATTTCACGGCGAATTGCAGGCGGCAGACGGTGAGCAATGCGTTGTCCTGCTCAACGACGGTGGCAGCGTCAGCGGTATCAACGTCAATGCGGCAACGGTGAGCACGCGCGTCAAGGCGTGCATCCGCCCCGAGCGCATCCGCGTGCACGGCCAGGCTGATCGCCCCGCTACCAATAGCGTGCAGGCTACCGTTAACGATGTCATTTACCTGGGCGACCATCTGCGCCTGCGCTGCCAGGTCGGCCAGACCGAGGCGACCGCCAAAATTTCGCTGGACAGCCCGACCTTGCCGCAAGCCGGCGAGGCAGTTTGGCTGCACCTGCCCCCCGAGCATTTACGGGTCTACCTCTGACCCGCCTTGCATATTTTCCACTCGCTAAAACCACCCCAGAAGGAGACTCCTGATGAAAACCACCCCCCTCGTGGCCGCTTGCGCTGCCTGTGTTGCCTTGTTTGCTGGCGCCAGCCACGCGCAATCGCAACTGACCGTCGTCAACTTTGGCGGCGCCAACGGCGACGCGCAGAAAGTGGCGTACTTCGCCCCGTTCGAGAAAGCCACCGGCAACAAGGTCGTCGGCGTCGAATACAACGGCGAACAAGCCAAGATCAAGGCCATGGTCGAGGCCAAAAAAATTACCTGGGACGTGGTTGAAGTCGAAAGCCCTGACCTGTCGCGCGGCTGCGACGAAGGCCTGTTCGAGAAACTCGACTACAGCAAAATCGGCAACAAGGCCGACTTCCAGCCAGCGGCTATCCACGACTGCGGCATCGGCACCTTTGTCTGGTCGACCGTCATGGCCTACAACGGCGACAAGCTGAAAACCGCACCAACCACCTGGGCCGACTTCTGGGACGTGAAGAAATTCCCCGGCAAGCGCGCCATGCGCAAGGGCGCCCGCTACAACGTTGAATTTGCCCTGATGGCCGACGGTGTGCCGGTAGCCGACGTCTACAAGGTGCTCAAGACCAAGGAAGGCGCCGACCGCGCCTTCAAGAAACTCACCGAACTCAAGTCCAACATCCAGTGGTGGGAAGCCGGTGCGCAGCCGCCGCAGTTTCTGGTCGCTGGTGACGTGGTCATGACCACCGCCTACAACGGCCGCATCGACGCCGCGCAGCGCGAAGGCAAAAATCTCAAAGTCACCTGGACCGGCGGCATTTACGACCTCGACTACTGGGTCATGCCCAAGGGCACGCCCAACAAAGACCTGGCGCTGAAATTCATCGCCATGGCCAGCGGGTGGCGTCGAGAAGCCGAATACGCCAAGCACATCGCCTACGGCCCGACCAACAAGAAGGCTTTGAGCAAGCTCGACGCCAAGGTCCTGGGCGGCCTGCCAACGGCACCGGCCAACGCCAAGACGGCGCTGCAATTCAACGTCAGCTTCTGGGCCGACCAGGGTGAGGCGCTCGAAAAGCGCTTTGCCGCCTGGGCTGCGCAGTAAGTCAGCCAAGCAGAGAAGGCAAAGACCGTGACGACTGCATCCGCCAGCGCCATCCCCGTCAATCTGGCGGCCCAGTTGCGGCGTTCGCAGCGTCGTAAAAAGGCCTTTGCCATCTCTCTGACACTGCCACTGCTGATTTTTTTGCTGGCTTTTTTCATCGTGCCGATCGGCGCGCTGCTGGTGCGCGCCGTTGAAAACCCCGAAGTGGCCAGCACGCTGAGCCGCACCGTCACGGCGCTGGACAAGTGGGACCGCACGTCGGCGGTGCCCGACGGCGCCTACGCGGCGCTCATTGCCGACATGTCGGGCATTGCCGAACAAGCCGACGCCGGCGCGCTGGCCCGGCGCCTGAACAGCGAGATCGCCGGCGGCCGCTCGCTGATCATGGGAACCTACCGCGCGCTACCTTTCGACGCCGGTCTGTCACCGGCGCAAGTCAAGGCGCGCCTGCTTGAGCTCGACCCACGTTGGGAAGAGCTGAGCTATTGGCAGGCAATCGCCAAAAACGGTTCGCGCTGGACGCCCGACTACCTGCTCACCGCGGTGGACCTGAAGCGCGACGTCCAAGGCAATATCGTGCGCGTCGACGCCGAAGCGGCGGCGTTCTCAAAAATTTTGCTGCGCACCTTCAGCATCAGCGCGGTGGTCACCGTGGCCTGCCTGCTGCTGGGCTATCCACTGGCCTACTGGCTGTCAACGCTTTCGGCACGGCGGGCCAACATGCTGATGATTCTGGTGCTGGTACCGTTCTGGACCTCGATTCTGGTGCGCTCGGCGGCGTGGATCGTGCTGTTGCAGAATAACGGCCTGGTCAACCGCGCGTTGCTCGAACTGGGCTTCATCAGCGAGCCCTTGCCGCTGTTGTTCAACCGCCTGGGCGTCATCATCGCCATGGTGCACATCCTGTTGCCGTTCATGATTTTGCCGCTGTACAGCGTCATGAAGTCGGTACCGCCGACCTATTTGCGCGCGGCGGTGTCGCTGGGCAGCTCGCCACTGGCGGCGTTCTTTCGCGTCTACATGCCGCAAACCTACCCCGGCATGGGCGCGGGTGGCCTGCTGGTGTTTATTTTGAGCATTGGCTACTACGTCACACCGGCCCTGCTCGGTGGCGCCGACGACCAGATGCTGAGCTACTACGTCGCCCAGTACACCAACGTCACCGTCAACTGGGGCATGGCGTGCGCGCTCGGTGCGGTGCTGCTGTCTGCCACGCTGGTGCTGTACGCGCTGTACCGTCGCGTCGTCAAATCTGAATTGAGTCTGGGGTAAGCCGCCATGTCCTTGCCGTCTCGCCCGATCTTTCCGGCCTACGCCACGCTGGCCGACAAATTCGGCTGGTACCTGCTGCGCGGTGTTGGCGTGCTGGTGTTGCTGTTTTTGCTGCTGCCCATATTGGTCATCATGCCGCTGTCGTTCAGCGACAGCACGTTCCTGTCGTACCCCATGCCGGGCTTGTCACTGCGCTGGTACAACAACCTGTTTTCGTCGGACGAGTGGGCGCGCGCCACGCGCAACAGCTTTATCGTCGCGCCGCTGGCCACCATTCTGGCGACCGTGCTGGGCACCATGGCGGCGGTGGGGCTGGCGCGGGTGAATTTTTTTGGCAAAGGTTTGCTGATGAGCTTGCTGATTGCGCCGATGGTCGTACCCATCGTCGTCGTGGCGGTGAGCACCTACCTGTTCTTTGCCCGCCTGGGCCTCAACGACAGCTACGCCGGGCTGATTCTGGTGCACGCGGCGCTGGGCGCGCCGTTTGTGCTCACCACCGTGCTGGCAACCTTGCAGAGCTTTAACGAAAACTTGGTGCGCGCCTCGCTGAGCCTGGGCGCCAACCCACTGACGACGTTTTTTCGCATCACACTGCCAATCATCGCGCCGGGCGTCATTTCGGGCGCACTGTTTGCCTTTGCCACGTCGTTTGACGAAGTCGTCGTGACGCTGTTCATTGCCGGGCCGACGCAGGTGACACTGCCGCGCCAGATGTTTACCGGCATCCGCGAAAACATCAGCCCGACGATTGCCGCCGTGGCCACGCTGCTGATCATCTTCACCACCGGGCTGATGCTGGCGCTGGAGTGGCTGCGCGGGCGCAAACGCTAACGGTTTTCCTGGTCATGAACGGCAAGAATCAACCTCTGTCTGGCAACGCCATGCCGCGCTTTGGCGGCATCGCCAGCATGCTGCGCCTGCCGGTAGCAACTTGCGCGCACGGGCTCGACGCGGCGTTTGTCGGCGTACCGCTGGACATTGGCACCAGCCACCGCCCCGGCGCGCGCTTTGGCCCGCGGCAGATCCGCGCCGAGTCGGCGCTGATTCGCCCGTACAACCTGGCCACCGGCGCAGCGCCCTTTGACGCGTTGCAGGTCGCCGACCTGGGTGACGTGCCGATCAACACCTATTCGCTGGACAAGTCGCTGGCCATCATCACCGACTTCTATGACGAGCTGTTGGCACACGACTGCACGCCGCTCACCCTGGGCGGCGACCACACCATTGCCTTGCCGATCCTGCGCGCCATGGCCAAAAAGCACGGTCCGGTGGCGCTGGTGCACGTGGACGCGCACGCCGACGTCAACGCCGACATGTTTGGCGAACGCATCGCGCACGGCACGCCGTTTCGCCGCGCCGTTGAAGAGGGCTTGCTGCAATGCGAGCGCGTATTCCAGATCGGCCTGCGCGGCAGCGGCTACGCCAGTGACGACTTCGACTGGCCGCGCCAGCAAGGCTTTCACCTGACGCTGGCGCACGAGGTCTGGTGGCAGTCGCTCTCGCCGTTGATGGCCAACGTGCGCGCGACCATTGGCGACGCGCCGTGCTACCTGAGCTTTGACATCGACGGCATCGACCCGGCCTACGCCGGCGGCACCGGCACGCCGGAAATCGGTGGGCTGTCGGTGGCGCAGGCGCTGGAGATCGTCCGTGGCTGTTATGGGCTGAATATCGTCGGCGCCGATCTGGTCGAGGTGTCGCCACCCTATGACCCCAGCGGCAACACCGCGCTGCTGGGCGCCAACCTGCTGTTCGAGATGCTCTGCGTGCTGCCGGGTGTGCCCAGACGCTGAATCGTCGTTGAAATACTCTATTATTTATAGCTTATAGCGCTTATTTAACAGGGGCTGTAGCCACTTTCTATTCATATTTTTTTGGAGCCAATATGACCACTTCTCCCCTGTCTCTACTCAAAGACCCCAGCCTGCTGAAAACTGACGCGCTGATCAACGGCCAGTGGGTTACCGGCACCAGCCGCTTTGCCGTGACCGACCCGGCCACCGGCGCGCACCTGGCCGACGTGGCTAACCTGGGGGCTGCCGACGCGCAAGCGGCCATCGCCGCGGCCAACGCGGCCTGGCCAGCCTGGCGCAGCAAAACCGCCAAAGAGCGCAGCATCATTTTGCGCAAGTGGTATGACCTGATCATGGCCAACCAGGATGACCTGGGGCGCATCATGACCGCCGAAGAAGGCAAGCCGCTGCCCGAGGCCAAAGGTGAAATCGCGTACGGTGCCAGCTTTGTCGAATGGTTTGCTGAAGAGGCCAAACGCATCAACGGCGAGACGTTGCCGCAGTTCGACAACAACCGCCGCCTGCTGGTGCTGCGCCAGCCGATCGGCGTGTGCGCCGCCATCACGCCGTGGAACTTTCCGATGGCGATGATCACGCGCAAGGTCTCGCCGGCGCTGGCCGCCGGCTGCACGGTGGTCATCAAGCCGGCCGAGCTGACGCCCCTGAGCGCGCTGGCCGTAGCCGAGCTGGCGCTGCGCGCGGGCATTCCCGCCGGGGTGCTCAACGTACTCAGCGCCGACGCCGACAACTCGATCGCCATCGGCAAGGTGTTTTGCGCCAGTGACATCGTGCGTCACATCAGCTTTACCGGCAGCACCGAGGTCGGCCGCATCCTGCTGGCGCAGTCGGCGCCAACGGTGAAAAAACTCTCGCTCGAACTCGGCGGCAACGCGCCGTTCATCGTCTTTGACGACGCCGACATCGACAGCGCGGTCGAAGGCGCTTTTGCCAGCAAGTACCGCAACGCCGGGCAAACCTGCGTCTGCAGCAACCGGCTGTACGTGCAGAGCGGCGTCTACGACGAATTCGTCGCCAAATTTGCCACCAAGGTGAAGACCGCCAAGGTCGGCAACGGCTTTGCCGATGGTGTCAACCAGGGCCCGCTGATCGAAGAAGCGGCGCTGCAAAAGGTT
>JBBIGT010000080.1:0-10740 GCA_037447395.1 Comamonadaceae bacterium
GATGTCGGGCAGCTTGCTGTTGGAGTTCTGCGCCACGTATTGCACCGAGAAGTCGTTGGTGTAGAACGACCAGGCCAGGCACAGGAAGGACAGGCCCGTCAGCGCCCACATGGCTTGTGCGCCCGGCTTGGCCAGGGCCATCCAGTCGGCGCGGCCCTGCTGGCCACCGGTGATGCACAGCGTGCCCACGGCCAGTGCCACGAGCATGGCCAGGATAAGAGAAAAATGTCCAAGTTCAGGAATCATGGTGAAGTACCTGTGACGTTGTCGGTGGGGTGGCTACTTGAGCGTCTTGGCGGCTTTTTCGATCTGTGCCTGGTCCATCGCGTGTTGCGCTTCGGGTGGCATGTAGTTTTCGTCGTGCTTGGCCAGCACCTCGGTGGCGCTGAACTGGCCAGCGTCGTTCAACTTGCCTTGCGCAACCACGCCTTTGCCTTCGCGGAACAAGTCGGGCAGGATGCCGGTGTACGACACCGGCACTTCTTTGGCGGTGTCGGTGACGATGAACGACACCGTCAGGTTGTCGCGCTTGACCGAGCCTTCCTTGACCATGCCGCCGACGCGAAACGCACGGTTGACGGGCGCTTCGCCCTTGGCGACCTGGCTGGGCGTGAAGAAAAACACCAGACTGCTGTTGAACGCGTTCAACACAAAATAAGCCGCCACGGCGACTGCCGCGACACCGCCGACGATGATAGCGGCACGTTTATGACGAGGTTTCATGTTGATGCCTCACTGGAGTCGCCAAGCGACCCGGTTTCGTTGCAAAGACTTTTCAATACCGCACGGCGGCGGGCGCGCACTTCCCAGATCTCGAACAGCACGACCAGCGCGGTGGCGCCAAAGCTGCCCCAGACGTACAGGGCGTAGCCGCCCATCGCCAAGAACTCCGACAAACTATTCCACTGCATGTTTGACCCACTCCGTATGACGTTCGCGATCGAGAATGATGCTGCGCACGCGCAGCAGGATGATGGTGATGGCGTACATCCAGAAGGCCACCACCATGATCAGCATGCCGGTGAGCATGGTGCTGGCCATGGAACTGCCCTTGAGCGACACCGACGCACCCTGATGCAAGGTGTTCCACCATTTGACCGAGAAGTAAATGATGGGCACGTTGACCGCGCCGACCAATGCCAGCACGGCACCGGCTTTGTCGGCGCGACGCGGGTCGTCGATGGACGCCTGCAACGCCATGAAGCCAAGATACAGAAACAGCAGAATAAGTTCCGAGGTCAGCCGGGCGTCCCAGACCCACCAGGCGCCCCACATCGGTTTGCCCCAGAAGGCCCCGGTGACCAGCGACAAAAAGGCAAACAACGCACCGGTGGGTGCCAGCGCCGAGGCCATCATGCCTGACAGGCGGGTGTTGAAGGCCAGGCCAAAACCGGCCCAGCCGGCCATCACCAGGTAGATGAACATCGACAACTGCGACGCCGGCACGTGCACAAAAATGATGCGGTAGCCTTGCCCTTGCTGCGCGTCGACCGGCGCGACAAAGAACGAGATGTACAGTCCGACGACGGTCAGGATCGTCGCCAGCGCGGCGAACCACGGCCACATCTTGCCGGCAAGATGGTAAAAATTTTGCGGGGCAGCATACTTGAACCAGTGAATATCGGTTGATTTCATTCCAGGGAGATCCTCAAAGCAGCAGACGTCGCCATTGGCGAAAAGAACAGCGACAGCACCAACAAAGCGGCGAGCAGCGAAATATGCCCGCCGATGCCCAGGCCGGCGGCGTCGGCTTCCACCGCCCCGGCGCCAAAAATCAGCACCGGAATGTAGAGCGGCAAGATTAGGAGCGAAAGCAAAACCCCCGCACCGCGTACGCCCAATGTCAGCGCCGCGCCGATGCTGCCGATCAGGCTCAGCGTGGGCGTGCCCAGCAGCAGGGTCAAGACCAATAGTCCCAGGGCCCGGCCGTCCAGCCCGAATTGAATTCCCAGCACCGGGGCGATCAGCACCAGCGGCAGGCCCGAAACCAGAAAATGCGCCAGCGCCTTGGCCAGCACCAGCAGGCCCAGCGGCGTCGACGACAACACCATTTGTTCGAGCGAGCCGTCGGCGTAGTCGGTGGAGAACATGCGCTGCAACGACAGCATCGCCGCCAGCAGGGCGCTGACCCACAGCACACCGGGGGCCATGCGCAGCAGCAGGTTGGACTCGGCGCCGACACCCAGCGGGAACAGGCTGGCCACCACCATGAAAAACATCAGCGGCGTCAAGACTTCGCCTTTTTGCCGCATGCCCAAGGCGACTTCGCGCTTGAGCACGGCGAGCATGACTTGCGCCATGCCGATCGGTTTGAGGGCTTGACTCATGACGCTTGCAGCTCCAGCATTTGTGCGGGGATGTCGCCGATCGGCACTTTTTGGTGACTGGTCAGCACGGCCAGCCCGCCGCGCTGCAGGTGGTCGGCGATCAGGTCGGCGAGCATCTTCACACCGCCTTCGTCCATGGCCACGTAGGGCTCATCGAGCACCCACAGCTTGGCCGGGCTGAGCGCCAGGCGCGACAGCGCGACGCGGCGCTTCTGGCCCTGCGACAGGTGCCGCACCAACTGTTGCGAGCGCGCGCGCAGGCCAAAACGCGCCAGCACCTTTTGCGTTTGCCCGGGGCCAATGGTGCGGCCGGACAGGGCGGTGATGAAGCTCAGGTTTTCCTCGACGGTCATCGACTCCTGCAAGCCGTTGAGGTGGCCCAGGTAACACAAGTCCTGGTGGTAGGCGTCGGCTTGCGCGTGGATGGGCACGCCGTTCCACAGGATGTCACCGGCGCCGATGGTTGACAGGCCGCAGACCATGCGCAACAGGCTGGTCTTGCCGACGCCGTTGACGCCGGCGACGTACAGCCAGTGACCTGCGGTCAGCGTGCAGTCGACGTTATTGAACAGCTGACGACCGCCTTTGGAGCAGCCGAGCTTGGCAAACGTCAGGGTGGGAGGGTTCTTCAAATGCGTGCGCAGTGGGGTCAATGAGCGGCGGATTTTAGGAGGAAGGCCATGAGTCGGTGCACCTCGTACCGTCTGTTACTTGACTTACCTCAAAGAAAGTCGGAACCGCTTCTGCGCCCGCAAGGACTATTTGGTGATGACGACTTTTTGGTACAGACCGCCAAAATAGGTCTGCTTTTGCACGCGCACAGGCGCGCTGTCGGCCGGCAGCCAGTCGGTGATCTGGCCGTTCCACAAATCCATGGCGAACGGCTCCAGCGTCGTCAGGATCGGCACCATGAGGTAGCGAAACGGGCTCCAGCGCACCGGGCGGTGGTAGTCGACAAACACCACCTTGCCGCCGGGTCGGGTGACGCGCAGCGCCTCGGCGACGGTTTTGCGGCGTACCTCAAGCGGCATCTCGTGCAACAAAAAGAACACCAACACGGCGTCATGGCTGGCGTCGTCAAAGTGCATTTGTGAGGCGTCCTGCTGCAAGATCGTCACCTGCCGCTGGTCGGGTAACTTGGCGTGCAGGTTCTTGATTTGTACCGGCGCCACGTCGATCACGTTCAGGTGCCCCTGCGGGCCCAGGCGCTGCACCAACTTCTCGGTGAAGTTGCCGTAGACGCAGGCGACCTGCAAAAGGTCGCCGTTGACGGCGCAGGCCAGCTCGTCGAGCGCCAGGTCGCGCAGTCGCGCGAAGTTGCCCCACAGAATCATGTTGACCAGCCACTGGCGCTCAAAGACACGCACGGCGTTGGGGTGGGTGTAGGCCCACCAGTACGTCGACTCGAGGTAGTCCGGGACGGCAACCGGCGGCCGGCTGAATGAGGAGGTCGACGCTAGCACGGCGTCGGCGCTGAGGCTTGCGGTCTTTTCTGCGGTCATGAATCCTGCCCTGCGCCGGCCTTACTTCAGCAAACCTTCGGCGCGCAGCGCCTCTTGCACGGCCGGGCGGGCCGCCACGCGCGCCATGAACGCGCTGAGGTTGGCCAACGGGGCGATGTCGATGCCAACGTATTTGCCCCAGCCGGCAACGACGAACAGATAGGCGTCGGCGACGCTGAAGGTGTCGCCCATCAGGTAGGTCTTGCCGGCGAGTTCGCCGTCGACCCATTGCAGCCGCCCGTTCAGGCGCGTTTTGGCCAATTCTTTGGCGGCGTCGGGCATGCCCGGCGTGAACAGCGGCGAGAAGCCCTTGTGCAGTTCGGTGCCGATGGTGTTGAGCCACTCCTGCAGCTTGTAGCGCGGCCAACTGCCGTTGGCCGGGGCCAGCTGCTTCTCTGGAACCAGGTCGGCCAGGTACTGGACGATGGCCGGGCCTTCGTGCAGCGTGCGCCCGTCATCGAGCACCAGATAGGGAACGTAACCGAGCGGGTTGATGGTGTAGTAGTCGGTGCCGTCGGCGAGCTGGTGCGTTTTGGTCGGCGCGGCGATGGCTTCGAACGGCAGGCCAGCTTCTTTGAGGACGATGTGCGGAGATAGCGAACACGCGCCGGGGGAGTAATAAAGCTTCATGGGGGTCTCCTGTGGGTGTGGGTGTGGGTGGGGTGTCAGTTCGTGTGCCTGGTCAGAGACGCGGCGAGGGCCACCATGCTAACGCGCCGACGCTGAACGTGCCGCGGGCCGGCTTGATGCCGTGCGTGCGCTGCGCTGGGAGCTGTTTTGATGCAAAAATAATAGCTAACAGCGCTTGTAAATAAACGGCTAGATGCCTATTTTGCTTGTAAGACTTTGGCCACCGGGTTGTGCCGCAGGCGAAATGCGTCGGGCATGCCCGAGCCCAGCAACGGGCGCAGGTACAGGCGAAACGCATCGGTGACGTCGGTGCCGTTGGCGGCGATGAACTCGTCTTCCATGATGCGTGTCTTGCCAGCGACTTCCTCGACCGGCAACAACTCGTAGTCGACCGAATAAAAGCCGGTGCGCTTGATCGCCACCGAGCCGTCACGCCCGCCCCACATGGCGAACTGCACGGCTTTTTCGCCGACCTCACGCGCTTCGCGCTGGTCGACGTCCGACACGCAGCCAATGAAGCTGCGTTGCAGGTAACCAAAGGTGTCGCCGCGCACGCGCTTTATCTTGAGCTTGGACTTGATCTCTTCACACAGCAAATCGGCCAGCGCGCCGTTGCCAGAGAGTTGCACGTTGCCGTGGGCGTCGTGCTCCATCTCCCTGGCCAGCAGCGCGGCAATGGGGGTGCCACGGGCGTCGTGGATGCCTTCGGAGACGGCAATCACGCAGCGGCCGTGGCGCTCGTACATCGTCTTGACGTTACTCAAAAACTGCGTCAGATCGAAGGTGCGCTCGGGCAGGTAGATCAAGTGCGGGCCGTCGTCGGGGAATTTTTTGCCCAGCGCCGAAGCGGCGGTCAGAAAGCCGGCGTGGCGACCCATGACGACGCCGACGTAGACGCCGGGTAGCGCCGCGTTGTCCAGATTGGCGCCGGCAAAGGCTTGCGCCACGAAGCGTGCCGCCGACGGAAAGCCCGGCGTGTGGTCGTTGCCGACCAGATCGTTGTCGATGGTTTTGGGGATGTGGATGCAGCGCAGCTTGTAGTTGGCGTTACGCGCTTCCTGGCTGACGATGCGCACCGTGTCGCTGGAGTCGTTGCCGCCGATGTAGAAAAAGTGGCCAATCTGGTGCGCCTGCAGTACGCGAAAAATTTCGCGGCAATAGGCTTCGTCGGGCTTGTCGCGGGTGGAGCCCAGCGCACTGGACGGCGTGTTGGCCACTTGCTCCAGGTTGTGGCTGGTTTCCTGCGTCAGGTCGACCAGGTCTTCGTCGACGATGCCGCGCACGCCGTGGTGCGCGCCGTAAATGTGGCCGATCTGGCCAAAGCGCCGCGCCTCCAGCGCGACGCCGACCAGCGACTGGTTGATGACGGCGGTGGGGCCGCCGCCCTGGGCGACAAGAATTTTTCCGGGTGCCATGTGCTTGATCCGTGGTAAGTGGGTTGAATCCCAAGCCGCCATTGTGCCTGCGAAGTGCGGCCTGCACCGGTACGTTAAACCCGGTATGGCGACTGGCGGCCGTTTCATGTTGACCGCCGTTTGACCCGGCTTCGATAAAATTGCCGCTTTATTCAGCAGCGCCCAGATATGCTTTATCCGCAACACTTTGACGTGATCGTCGTCGGCGGCGGCCACGCTGGCACCGAGGCCGCGCTGGCCGCGGCGCGCATGGGCTGTAAAACCCTGCTGCTGAGCCACAACATCGAAACGCTGGGGCAAATGAGCTGCAACCCGAGCATTGGTGGCATCGGCAAGGGCCACTTGGTCAAAGAGGTCGACGCTTTGGGTGGCGCCATGGCGGCAGCCACCGACGAGGGTGGCATTCAGTTCCGCATTTTGAATTCATCCAAAGGGCCGGCGGTGCGTGCCACGCGGGCCCAGGCCGATCGTATTTTGTACAAGGCGGCGATTCGCCGTCGCCTGGAAAACCAGCCCAACCTGTGGCTGTTCCAGCAGGCGGTCGACGACTTGATGGTGCAAGGCGACCGGGTTGTTGGTGCGGTGACGCAAGCCGGTATCCGCTTTGCGTCGACGACGGTGGTGTTGACGGCGGGCACGTTTCTCGACGGCAAGATTCACATCGGCCTGGACAATTACGCCGCCGGTCGCGCCGGTGACCCGCCGGCGGTGTCGCTTTCGGCGCGCTTGAAAGAGCTCAAGCTGCCGCAAGGCCGCCTGAAAACTGGCACACCGCCCCGGTTGGATGGCCGCAGCATCGATTTTTCAAAATGCACCGAGCAACCCGGCGACGGCATGGCCGCGCAAGGCGTCAGCGGTTTGCCGGTGGGTACGCCCGGCGGCGTCGACGTGCCGGTGTTCAGCTTTCTGGGGCGACCCGAGCAGCACCCTTTGCAAATGGCTTGCTGGGTGACGCACACCAACGCGCACACGCACGAAATTATCCGCGGCGGTTTTGACCGCAGCCCGATGTTCACCGGCAAGATCGAAGGGGTGGGGCCGCGCTACTGCCCGAGCGTCGAAGACAAGATTAACCGCTTTGCCGACAAGGACAGCCACCAGATTTTTCTGGAACCCGAAGGCCTGACGACCCACGAGTACTACCCCAACGGCATCAGCACCAGTTTGCCGTTTGACATTCAGTACGCGCTGGTGCGCAGCATGGCGGGTCTGGAGAACGCACACATCCTGCGCCCGGGCTACGCCATCGAGTACGACTACTTTGACCCGACGCGGCTGAAAAGCTCGTTTGAGACCCAGGTCATCGGCGGCCTGTTTTTTGCCGGGCAAATCAACGGCACCACCGGCTACGAAGAAGCGGCGGCGCAGGGCCTGTTTGCCGGTATCAACGCGGCGCTGCAGGCCCGCGCGCAGGGCGGCGGCGCCGCAGGCGCCAGTGCCGCCGGCACCGTTACTTACGCGGGCGAGAGCTGGTTGCCGACGCGTGACCAGGCGTACCTGGGCGTGCTGGTCGACGATTTGATTACCCAGGGTGTGAGCGAGCCGTACCGCATGTTTACCAGCCGCGCTGAATTCCGCCTGCAGTTGCGCGAGGACAACGCCGACGCCCGGCTGACCGACGTCGGTCGACAACTCGGCCTGGTCGACGAGGTGCGCTGGAGCGCCTTCAACCGCAAGCGTGACGCTGTTTCACGTGAAACAGAGCGTTTGCGCTCGCTCTGGGTCAACCCAGGCAATCTCGACACCGCTGAATCCGAGCGCGTGCTTGGCAAGGCCATCGACCACGAATACAACCTGGCCGACTTGTTGCGTCGCCCCGGGGTCAGCTATGGCACCTTGATGTCACTCGACGCTGGCCGTTTTGGGTTGCCCGAGTACGCCAGTGTTTCACGTGGAACACACGCCGCGCAGGACGCGGCGGCGGTCATCGAGCAGGTGGAGATTGCTGCCAAATACGCCGGTTACATTGATCGACAAAAAGACGATGTGCAACGCGCCGCACATTATGAAAATCTCAAGCTGCCGCAAGACTTGGACTACATGCAGGTCAGCGCCTTGAGCATCGAGGCGCGGCAAAAGCTCAACCGGCACAAGCCCGAGACGCTGGGCCAGGCGTCGCGCATCTCGGGCATTACCCCGGCGAGCATTTCGTTGTTGACGATTCACCTGAAAAAGACTCGATTCAAGGGTTTTGAGCGGCAGGGCAACAGGCGTGCGGCGGATGCCGCAGTGCCGTCGGCGCCCATTGCGGCGGGTGCGATCGGTGTGGCGACAGCCAGCGACGCCAGGTCCGCCTGATGCAGTCACTGGCCGCAACGCTGCGACGTGGTCTGACCGATCTCGGTTTGGCGCTGAGCGACGCCCAGATCGACCAGTTGCTCGACTATCTGGCGCTGATTGACAAGTGGAACAAGGTCTATAACCTGACGGCGGTGCGCGACCCGGCGGAGATGTTGACGCACCATCTGCTCGACAGTTTGGCGGTGGTTACGCCGCTGCGCCGGCATTTGGCTGAAGCTGCTTTGCCGCGATCGCGCCTGCTCGACGTCGGCAGCGGCGCCGGCTTGCCCGGTGTGGTGCTGGCCATTTGTTGCCCGGACGTGGTCGTGCACTGCGTCGACACGGTGGCCAAGAAGGCGGCGTTCATTCAGCAGGCTGCGCTGTCGCTGAAGCTGCCCAACTTGCGCGGCCTGCACGCACGGGTCGAGACGTTGACTGAACCCTACGACGTGGTCAGCTCGCGTGCGTTTGCGTCGCTGGTCGACTTCACAAGCTGGTCGGCGGGCGCGTTAGCCGAGCAGGGCGTCTGGTTGGCAATGAAGGGCAAGCGTCCGGCCGACGAAATCGCCGCGCTGCCGGCGACAACGCAAGTGTTTCACGTGGAACCGTTGGTTGTGCCGGGCTTGGTTGCCGAGCGCTGCATTGTCTGGATGCGTTCGGTGTAGCGCAGCGGCAGTCGATTGCCGCATGGGTTGGGCAATGTTTGGGTCGCCGCCCAGGCGTTGACGGCCAGGGTGCTCGCGCCGGATTGGTACGTTTTTACCAGATTCGATCCAGCAACGGTGACGCGCAGAGGTGGGCAGTCGGCGCTCTTGCCGCGCGAGAAGATCGATAGTCCGGCGATATGAATACCATCCTGACCCAGCTGCCAGGTTCAGGGGATTCGCCGTTTGCGTCAACGTGAAATTGCTTTCATGGCTCCGGAGTGGCCAGCGTCCATCACAGTGAGCGCGACAGCGGGCTGAGGTTGCTGACGATTTGTGATACGCCACCATGAGAAAGCCACCATGGCCCACTGCTGCGCGGGTTAAACAAGCAAGCGCTTGCGCGGATGGCTTGCGGCGGACGCAACCAAATCAGGCTGCACGGTACCTGTCGCGACAGTCAACGGCCGGCCCACCCTTGACTCGGACAAACGAAGTGTCAGCTTGCCGGCGCCGGCACAGAATCATCCTGTCCCAATCAGGTCGACGTCGCCCGCCCGCGCCATCATCGGCTTTTCTGCGTCGTTCAATTTGCTGCCTGGGCGCTGCAAATTTGCACGTTTCACGTGAAACAATCGAGCCTTCCGGTTTTTCGTCCTTCCAGTCAAGCGCATGGCCAAAATTTTCTGCATTGCCAATCAAAAAGGTGGCGTTGGCAAAACCACTTCAACCGTCAATCTGGCCGCTGGTCTGGCCAAGTTGGGCCAGCGCGTGCTGATGGTCGACCTGGACCCGCAAGGCAACGCCACCATGGGCTCAGGCGTCGACAAGCGTCAGCTGGAATTGAGCGTCTACGACGTACTGCTCGAGTCGCACTCGGTGAAAGAAGCGTGCGTGCGCAGCGCCAAGCTGGTCGAGGCCGGTTGCGGCTATGACATTTTGGGCGCTAACCGCGAGCTTGCCGGTGCCGAGGTCGAGATGGTCAGCCTGGCGCGCCGTGAAAGCCGGCTGAAGTCGGCGCTGGCGCAGGTCGGTACGGACTACGACTTCATCCTCATCGACTGCCCGCCGAGTCTGTCGATGCTGACGCTCAACGGCCTGTGCTGTGCGCACGGCGTCGTCGTGCCGATGCAGTGCGAGTACTTTGCCCTCGAAGGCCTGGCCGACCTGGTCAACACGATCAAACAGGTGCACGCCAACCTGAACAGAGACCTGGCGATCATCGGCTTGCTGCGGGTGATGTTTGACCCGCGCATCACCTTGCAGCAGCAGGTCAGCGAACAGCTCAAGGCGCGCTTTGGCGACAAGGTGTTCAACACCGTCATTCCGCGCAACGTGCGCCTGGCCGAGGCGCCCAGCTACGGCGTGCCCGGTGTGGTGTTTGACCCGTCCAGCAAGGGCGCGCAGGCCTTTGTGGCGTTTGCCCGCGAGATGGTCGAGCGCAGCCAGAATATGCAATAAATTGGCCTCCAGCCCTTGTGAATCAATGGCAAGCAGCTATATAAATAATAGTATGACACCGGTGCAAATCCTGCTTCTTCCGGGCTGGCAAAACTCCGGCCCGGGCCATTGGCAAAGCCTTTGGCAAGAGCGCTTTGGCTATCAGCGCGTTGAACAGCATGACTGGCTGCTGCCGCGTCGTGGTGACTGGATCACGCGGTTGGAAGACGTGGTGCTGGCCAGCGACGCGCCGCTGCTGCTGGTGGCGCACAGCCTGGGCTGCCAACTGGTGGCGGCGTGGGCGGCGGTGTCGGGCAACACGGCGCGGGTGCGCGGCGCCCTGCTGGTGGCGCCGGGCGACGCCGAGCGCGACGAGCTGCGCGGCCTGCTGCCGAGCTGGTCGCCGCTGGTGCTGCAGCGCTTGCCGTTCAAAAGCACGCTGGTGGCCAGCAGCGACGACCCCTATTGCACGCCAGAGCGCGCCGCGCAATTTGCCAGCGCC
>JBBIGT010000081.1:0-10736 GCA_037447395.1 Comamonadaceae bacterium
CGCGACGGCCTGCAGCAAATCGATGCGCGAGGCTTGCGCCGGCTCGACGCCGACGGTGTGCAGCAGGTGCGCGTTGATCTGGCTGCTCAGGTTTCTGGCGGGTGAAGGGCTGGATGTGGTCAAGGAAAAACCTCTGTCGTGGTGGGCGTGTTTACCGGTCAAACGTCTATTTTGCACGGGCGAAGCGGCGGCGCTTACGGTGCGGTTACCCGCTGGGCAAGGCCTCAGCCAGATCGAAGCAAAAGCAATGCCAGGCTGAACATGGTCAGGGCGATCAACGCGTCGAGCAGGCGCCAGGCGGCGCGCCTCTGGAACAGCGGGATCAGCAGCCGCGCGCCGAAACCCAACGCCGAAAACCACAGCAGGCTGGCGCTCATGGCGCCAGCGCCAAACAGCCAACGCCCGGTGCTGCCGTGCTGGTTGGCGACGCTGCCGACCAGCACCACGGTGTCCAGGTAGACGTGCGGGTTGAGAAAGGTGAAACCAAAGCAGGTGGCCAGCGCGGCTGTCAGCGTTGTGCTGCCGGCCTGGCCCACGTGCATTTGCCCGCCGCGTGCGGCGCGCCAGGCGGCCAGCGCGCCGTAGGTGACCAAAAAGGCCGCACCGCCAAGGCGCGTGAGCGTCAGCAGCTGAGGGCTGCGCTGGATCAGCACGCCGGCACCGGCAATGCCCAGCGCAATCAACAGCGCGTCGGACAGGGCGCAAAAAAGCACCAGTTCCAGCACGTGTTCACGGCGGATACCCTGACGCAGCAGGTAGGCGTTCTGTGAGCCGATGGCGATGATCAGCGCCAAGCCGGTGGCCAGGCCGGTCCAGAATGCGCCGCTCATGGTTGCGCGGCGTTGCCCGCCAGAGCCAGTACGACGCCGACGCTCAAGCCCTGGCCGAGCAGCCCGTCGCCCAGCACCAGGTGCGTGCCGTGCAACTCGGCGATGCGCTGGCAGATGGCCAGGCCCAAGCCGGTGCCCGGTTCGCTCTGCGCGGTGACGCGGTAGAAGCGCTCCAGCACGCGCGGGCGCTCGTGCGACGCAATGCCCGGGCCGTTGTCGCTGACGAGCAGCCGCACGCCGGCTGCGTCGCTGGCCAATTGCACGCGGATCTGACCGCCGCGCGGCGTGTAGTGGATGGCGTTGTCGACCAGATTGGACAGCAGCATCGACAGCATGTCGGCGTTGCCGCGCACGCGCGGCAAGCTGGGCTGCGCTACCAGCTCCAGCGTCTGCTCGCGCGCCAGCGCCGTCGCCGCCAGTTCGGCGCAAACGGTTTGGGTGATGTCTTCCAGGGCCACCGCGGTAAAGTTGGTTTGCGGCTGTTCGGGGTCGAGCCGGGCCAGCGCCAGCATCTGGTTGACCAGCCGGATGGCCCGCGCCACGCTGGCTTGCAGCTGGTCACTGGCGCGGTTGCGTTGCCCGGCGTCGTCGATGCGGCGCAGCGCGTACAACTGCGCCTGGATGGCCGCCAGCGGTGTGCGTAACTGGTGCGCGGCGTCGTCGGTGAAGCGGCGCTCTTGCTCCAGCGTCTGGCCGACGCGTTGCAGCAAGGCGTTGAGCGCGTGGACGATCGGGCGCAGCTCGCGCGGTGTGCGTTGCGTGCCCAGCAACTGCAGGTTGTCGGCTTGCCGGCGAGTGATCTCGCGCTGCAGTTGCGCCAGCGGTAGCAGGCCGCGCTGGATCGACAGCCACAACAACAGCAACAGCACCGGCAAGCCCAGCACCAGCGGCGTGGCCGCGTCGATGACCAGGTGGCGGACCAGTTCTTGCCGGAACGCGTGCGGCTCAGAGACGATCACCTTGACCCGGTGCACGGCGTCGTCAAAGCTGTAATGGCGCCAGGCTTGGCCTTGCGCATCGTTGCTGTCGCTGTAGCCGCGCTGCGTCGTGATGACTTGCAACGGCGCGTTGTTGGAGCGCGCCAGCAGGGCGCCGCCAAGCCGCCAGAGCTGGTAGCGCAGGTGCGTACCGTGTTGCAGGCGCTTCAAGGCCTGGGTGTTGGCGTCGCCGGCGTCAACAGCAGCGTTGGCGTCGCCCACCAACAGTTGCTCGATGTCGGCGCTGCTGAGCACGACCAGCGGGCCGGGCACGGCCTCGGGGTCGGGATCGATCAGTTGCAGAAACGCTTTGGCACTGCGCGCCAGATGCACGTCGTAGAGCTCGTTGAGCTGCTCGACGTTGTTCGACGTGGTCAGCCCGGCGATGGCGATCCAGTACAGCAGGCTGACCATGCCGAGCAGCAGCATCAGCCGCTGGCTCAGCGACATCGGCCGGCGGGCGGTCATGCGGCGGCTTTGACGACGGCGTAGCCGACGCCGCGCACTGTTTTCAGGCGCGCCTCGCCAATTTTTTGCCGCAGGTGGTGAATGTGCACTTCCAGCACGTTGCTGTCGCCGGCTCGGTGCAAGCCAAACAGCGCCTGCTCGAGCTTGCGCCGCGGCACCACCTGGCCGGCTGCTTCCAGCAGCGTGCGCAGCACCTTGAACTCGCTGCCCGAGACGTTCAGCAGGTGGCCGCCGAGCGTCACCGTCTGGCTGTCGACGTCGAGCGTCAGGTCGTCGACTTGCAGGCGTCCGGTCGGGCCGGCGCGGCGGATCAGCGCGCGCAGCCGGGCGATCAGCTCTTCGATGTCGGTGGTCTTGACCAGAAAGTCGTCGGCACCAGCCTCGAAACAGACCACCTTGTCGTGCGTCGTGTCACGCGCCGTGAGCATCAGCACGGGCAGCTTGCTGGCGCGCGCGCGCAGGTGCTTGAGCAGGCTCACGCCGTCCATGCCGGGCAAGGTGATGTCGAGCACCATGGCGGAAAAGCTGGCGTGCTCGAGCAACTTCAGCGCCGCCTGGGCGTCGGTGACCCACTGCACCGCAAAGCCGGCGTCGCCCAGCGCCGACTGCAGGGCGCCGCCCAGGGCGACGTCGTCTTCAACGATCAACAGTTTGAACATGGCGTATCTCCTTGGGTCAGCCGTTGCAGCAGATGCGCCAGCGCCTGGTGTACGGTGGCGCTGCGCACCGCCGCGCGGTCACCGGCGAATTGAAAGCGCTGGCTGGTCAGACCGCCCGGCGTGGCCCAACCGAGCCAGACCGTGCCGATGGGCTTGTCGACGCTGGCGCCACTGGGCCCGGCGATGCCGGTGGCGGCGAGGGCCACCTGCGCGCGGGCGTGCGCCAGCGCGCCGCTGGCCATGGCGCGCACCACCGGCTCGCTGACGGCGCCGTGGCGCGCAATCAGCGCCGCGTCAACGCCGAGCAGCTCGCTCTTGGCGGCGTTGGAGTAGGTGACAAAACCGCGCTCGAACCAGGCGCTGGAGCCGGCCAGATCGGTGCAGGTGGCGGCAATCAGCCCGCCGGTGCAGCTCTCGGCGCTGCACAGCAGCCATTGTTTTCTTAAAAGTAAATTGGCTATCAGCCCGCATAGATCATTGGCAGACAGCTCTTTATATAATAGCAATTGCCGGTTTGCGGGCATCACCAGGCCCGCCACAAAGCGATGACCAGTAGCGTCAGGAAGGCGGCCACCAGATCGTCGAGCATGATGCCCCAGCCGGCTTTTTGCCAGGCGTGCCGGTCGCTGGCCGGGTCGACGTCGTGGTAAAGCGCGTCGGCCCAGGCCACCGGGCCGGGTTTGGCGGCGTCAAAAAAACGGAACAGGGCGAACGCCGCCAACTGGGCCCAGAAGCCGCTCGGGCTGGCCAGCCACAAGACGAGCCAGAATGCCGCCACTTCGTCCCAGACGACGCTGCCGGGGTCGAGCACGCGCAGGTGCTGCGCCGTGACGCTGCAGGCCCACCAGCCGACGACGACGCTCAGGCCGATGACCCAGGCCCACTGCGCTTCAGACACCTGCGTCTGCAGCAGGCTAAACACCAGCCAGGCCCACAGCGTGCCGGCGGTGCCCGGCGCCAGCGGGCTCAAGCCCGAGCCAAAGCCCAACGCGAGCAGGTGCGCCGGGTGCGCCAGCATGAAGCGCAGGCTGGGCGCGACGGGGCGAGCAGACGGTTCGACAGACATCATGGGGCAATTATCCGGCCGGCGCGCGGCGCAGCGTGGCGTTCAGGCGGAGTCGACCATTTGCTGCAGCGCTTGGGCGGGCATTGGTCGACCAAAAAGATAGCCCTGGTAGGCGACGCAGCCCATGCTGCGCAGAAAGTCCGCCTGCGCCGGCTGTTCAACGCCCTCGGCGATCACCGCCAGGCCCAGGCTTTCGGCCAGTGCCATGATCATGCGGGCGATCGACGCGTCGTTGGCGTCGCTGACGATGTTCCTGACAAAACTCTGGTCGATCTTTAACTGGTCCAGCGGCAGCCGCTTGAGGTGGTAGAGCGACGAGTAACCGGTGCCAAAGTCGTCCAGCGAAAAGCCGACGCCGTGCGCTTTGAGTGCAGTCATCTTCTCGATGACGTTGTCGACGTCGGCGACCAGCATGCTCTCGGTCAGCTCCAGCTTCAGCCGCTCGGCTCGCGCGCCGCTGGCGTCGAGCGCCGCCAGTACCTGCGCGACAAAACCCTCTTGCTGGAACTGCCGGGCGCTGACGTTGACAGCGACAGTCAGGTGCGCCATCTTTGGCAACGCCGCCCAGGCGGCCAGCTGCTGGCAGGCTGCCTGCAGCACCTGCTGACCGATGTCGACGATGGCGCCGGTTTCTTCGGCCACGGCGATGAACAGCGCGGGCGACAACAGGCCGCGCTGCGGGTGCTGCCAGCGCACCAACGCCTCGGCGCCGCTGAGCACGCCGTCGGCGTTGACCTGCGGCTGGTAATGCACGACGAATTGCTGCTGCTGCAAGGCAGTGCGCAAATCGGTCTCCAGGGTGGCGTGCTCGGAGACCTTGGACTGCACGTCGGCGTCAAAAAAACGCAGGGCGTTGCGCCCGGCGGCCTTGGCCTGGTACATCGCCGTGTCGGCGCGCTTGAGCAGCTCGGTGATGCTGACGCTGCCGTCGACGAACAGCGCAATGCCCAGACTGGCGCTGCAGTAGTGCGTGCGCTCTTCGACCAGGCCGTCGTCCAGCGCCACGTTCAGTGCCAGCGGTTCGGCCAGGTGTTGCAGCAGCTTGGTGGCCACCGCTTCGGCCTGCAAGGCGGCCATGCCGGTGGGCTCCAGTCCTTCAAGGATGATGACGAACTCGTCGCCGCCAAAGCGCGCCACCGTGTCGCCCTCGCGCACGCAGGCTTTCAGGCGCCCGGCAATTTCGACCAGCAGACGGTCGCCGACCAGGTGGCCCAGCGTGTCGTTGATGACCTTGAAGTTGTCCAGGTCGAGCAGCAGCAGCGCGCCGTGGGTCGCCTTGCGTCGCAGCGTGACCAGCGCCTGGCCGAGCCGGTCCATCAGCAGGTGGCGGTTGGGCAGCCCGGTGAGCGGGTCGTAAAAAGCCAGTTGCTCGATCTGCGTTTCGGCGCGGCGCCGCTCGGTGATGTCGCGGGTCAACGCCAGGCAAACGGTGCGCCCGTCGTAATGCAGCGGCACCGCGTGCGACTCCATCCAGCGGCGCGCGCCGTGCAGGCCGATGAACTCAAAGCGCAGCTGGACGCGCTCGCCGGCAAAGACCTGCGCGTGCGCCTGCTGGAAGGCGTCGCGGTACTCCGGGGCGATCAAGTGAATGACCGGGCGGCCGCGCACGCGCTCCAGCTCCAGGTTGTCGGCCTCGACCATCGCCAGGCCGGCCGGGTTCATGAACTCCAGCAAGCAGTTGGCGTCGATGATCATGATGCACTCGGGCTCGGCCTGGACGATGGAGTTGAGCTTGGCCTCGCTCTCGATCAACTCGGCGCGCTCGTGGGCCAGTTCGGCTTGCATGGCGCGCAGGTTGGTCTGCGTTTGCGCCAGCCAGCCCAGGACGCTGTTCTTGCGGTGGCGGGCGACGTCGATGCGTGAGGCAAAGTCACCTTGGCCGATGCGCGCCAGATGCTCGTAGACGCTGTCGGGCGAGCCACCGAGAAACTGTCGCAATCGGACGAAGGCGCCAAAGACGATCAGCAGCAGCGCCGCGGCCACGCCGACAAAGGCCAGCCGAAAACTGCGCGCCTGTGCCGTGGCCTGTTGTACGGCGGCGCTGGTGCGCGCGTCCATCGACGCGTAGACGCGGGCGATTGGCTGCATGATCGCCGCCTTGGCGGCGTGGTACGCGCCGTCGTGCAGCATCAGCCGGGCGCGGGCCTGCTGCTGCGCGTCGCCGCTGGCGGCCAGCGCCATGGCGCTGAATTCGGTCTGCGTCAGCGCGTCGGAGTGGTGTTTGGCCTGCGCCAGGTCGTCGATTTCCTGGGCGGTGAACTCGGCCTGGTGCAGGCGCTGCAGCAGTGCTTGGGGCGCTTGCAGTGGCGCGCCGGCGGGCTCGCCGTGTACCAGCACGGTGTCCCAGTAAATTGCCTCGTAGTGCAGGGGGCGCGGCAGTTGGCCGTCGCGGATGCCAATGATCGTCTGGTACGCCGCCCGGTAGCGCGGCTCCTGGGTGATGACGTAGGTGCGCGCCATGCGCGTCAGATCGTCCGACGACTGACGCAGTTCGTCGGCCAACAACAGCGAGCGCTGACGCAAGTCGTTGGCGCGGTCGATCTCTTTTTCTGACCAGGCGTAAACGATGAACGACGCCGTCAGCAATAAAAAAACCAGCCCCGCCAGCCACCACAGATGCTCAAACCGCCCAGGATTCTGAGGGGAAGTGTTCGTCAATTTTTCTTCCAGCACTAAAGAGGTTGAGCCACGACCACGAGTCGATTGGCCGGCGATGATAAAGCACGCTTGGCCGCCGCTAAGATGCCGCCATGCACGACGCCGCCCGTTGCCCCGCCTGCCAGACGCCGATGACCGCGCAGACGCTGGCCAGTGTGGCCGGCGCCACGGTCGAGATCGATTTGTGCTTCAGTTGCCGCGGCATCTGGTTTGACCCGCAGGAGAACCTCAAACTGTCCCCGGCTGCGGTGCTGGCGTTGTTTCGCCAGTTGCACGAACACCGAGACGATGCCGCACAACCCTTGCCGCAGGCGTTGGCCTGCCCACGTTGCAGCCGGGCGCTTGCGCAGGGGTTTGACGTCGTCAAAAGTGGCCGCTACGTCACCCACCGCTGTCCGCAGCGGCACGGGCGCTTCAGCACCTTTGCCGCGTTCATGATCGAAAAGGGCTTTGTGCGCCAGCTCAGCCGCGCCGAGATCGCCGCCATGGCGCAGCGGCTGGTCGTCATCAACTGCAGCAACTGTGGCGCGCCGATCGACTTGCGCCAGCACGACGCTTGCCCGCATTGCCGCAGCGCCTTGTCGCTGCTCGACCCACAGGCGGTGCAGCAGGCCCTGCAAGGTTACGCCCGCGCGGCCGACCACAGCGGCCGCATCGATCTGCCGCAATTGGCCGACGCGCTGGTGCAGCTGGAGCGCGACCGTCAGCGCGCGGCGCGCCAGGCGCCGGCGTCTGGCGGTCTGCTGCTGACCAGCGACGTCGCCGCGCTGCCGGTCGACCTGTGGTCGCTGGGCCTGGGGCTGGTTGCGCGTCTGCTCCGGTAAGCTTCTGTATTGATAGCTGCCAGCCCATGTATATAAATGGCTATAGGCCAATTTAGCTAAAAAACTAGAGCATGCGCTGGAGGAATGCGCGCGTGCGCGGGTGCGCCGGGCTGTCAAACAGGTCACGCGCCGGGCGCGCCTCAATGACCTGGCCGCCGTCCATGAAGACCACACGCTGCGCCACCTCGCGGGCAAAGGCCATCTCGTGCGTCACGACG
The DNA here is from genome assembly GCA_037447395.1 of Comamonadaceae bacterium. Lineage (GTDB taxonomy): Bacteria > Pseudomonadota > Gammaproteobacteria > Burkholderiales > Burkholderiaceae_C > Rhodoferax. The sequence goes on from JBBIGT010000081.1 coordinate 7,701, forward strand.
ATCATGGTCATGTGCTCGGCGGCCAGCGCGCGCAGGGTCGCCAGCACCTCGCCGGTCAGCTCGGGGTCGAGCGCCGACGTCGGTTCGTCAAACAGCAGGATGTCGGGCGCCATGGCCAGCGCCCGGGCAATGGCCACACGCTGCTTCTGACCACCCGACAGGCTCGACGGGTAGCTGTGCTGCTTGTCCAGCAGCCCGACCTTGCCGAGCAGCGCCAGCGCCTCGGGTTCGACCTCGGCGCGGCGCCGGCCCTTGACGGTGACGGGCGCCTCGATGAGGTTTTGCAGCACGGTCAGGTGCGGGAACAGGTTGAAGTGCTGGAACACCATGCCCATCTTGGCGCAGATGCGCCCGATGTCGGCCTCGGTGGCGTAGCGGCATTGGTCGTGCTCGTCGGTAGCGACCAGCGACTCGCCCTCGATCTCGATGCGGCCGTGGTGGATGGTTTCCAGGTGCATCAGGCAGCGCAAAAAAGTACTCTTGCCCGAGCCCGACGGGCCGATGATGGCGACCACTTCGCCGCGGCCGACGTTGAGCGACACGCCACTGAGCACGTCGACGCTGCCAAAACGCTTGCGCACGTCGCTGGCGCGAATCATCGGTTCAGTCATCGTACACCGCGTATTTCTTTTCCAGGCGCTGGAAACCGTAGGTCAGCACCAGTGTCATCAGCAGGTAAAACGCCGCGGCGACGACGAACGGCAGGGTGGTGAAGTCGCGCTGCACCAGGCCGCGGGCGGCGCGCAGCAAGTCGTTCATCGCCAGCACGTAGATCAGCGAGGTGTCTTTGACCAGCGTGATGGTCTCGTTGCTCAGCGGCGGCAAGATGCGCTTGACGACCTGCGGCAGGACGATACGGCGCATCGTCTGCACGTAGTTCATGCCAAGCACCTGCGCGCCTTCGTACTGGCCTTTGCCGATCGACTGGATGCCGGCGCGAAAGATCTCGGCAAAGTAGGCCGCGTAGTTCAGCACAAAGGCGACGATGGCCGACGGAAAGTCCGGCAGGCGCACACCAATGAGCGGAATGAACGGCAGCGCAAAGTAGATGAACAGCATCTGCAGCATCAGCGGCGTGCCGCGCATCAGCCAGATGTAGCCGTTGACCAGCCCACTCAAAAGCCCAAAGCGGGAGATGCGCAGCAGCGCCAAAGCCAGGCCCAGCGGCACGGCCAACGCCAGCGTGATCAGGAAGACCTGAACCGTGACTGCGCTGCCTTCAAGCAGCGCGGGAAGGATGTTGGAGAGGTAGTTCATGCAATGAGCAGCGCGGCAACGCGAGTGTCGCAGCGCAGCGCGGGTCTGATCCGCAGAGCAGACAGCGGCACAGCGGGTGACGCGTGACCACGGCTACGCCACGTCACGTCACCCGTCGGGTGCAGGCTTACTTCTTGACGATGTCCTTGCCGAACCAGTCGGTAGAAATCCTGGCGGCGGCGCCGTCAGCTTTCATGTCGGCCAGCGCCTTGTCGATCTTGCCGGCCAGTTCGGTGTCGTCCTTGCGTGTGCCGACGCCGTAGTCTTCGGTGCCGAAGTTGTCTTCCAGCACGCGGTACTCACCCGGCTTCTTGGTGGTGTAGTAGCGCCCGACGATCTCGTCGACGACCAGCGCGTCGAGCCGGCCGGCGGACAAGTCCATCAGCGCGGCGACGTTATCACCAAATTTTTTCAGTTCCTTGATTGACTTGGCGGTGGCCGCGTCTTTTGCAACGGCGTCAACTGCGCTGCTGCCTTCCTGCACACCGACCGTCTTGCCCTTGAGCTGCGCCTTGGTGGTGATCGGTGACTTGTCGGTGACGATGACGATTTGCCGGTTCTCCAGATACGGCTTGGTGAACAGGATGTTGGCCTTGCGCTCTTCGGTGATGGTCAGGCCGTTCCACAGCACGTCGATGCGTTTGCCGTTGAGTTCGGCCTCTTTGGCGTTCCAGTCGATCGGCTTGAAGGTGACTTCGACACCGAGGCGTTTGCCGGCCTCGCGGGCCAGGTCGATGTCAAAGCCGACCAGCTCGTTCTTGTCGTTGCGAAAACCCATCGGCGGAAAGTTGTCGTCCAGGCCGATGACGATGGCTTTGGCCGCCACCGGCGCCGGCGCCGCCGCGGGCGCGGCCACGGGTTCTTCTTTCTTGCCGCAGCCGGCCAAAATCAAGGTGCCGAGCAGCGCGGCGGTCATCCAGGCAAGTGACTTCTTCATCGTTTGATCCAAAAAAATAAATAAAAAAAGTGGCCGGATTATCGGCCTTCAGGCGGCGCTGAATGGATTAGCCGAGTGATTCGGTGCACGATTTGAGCGCGCCGGGAAGGCAATCAACGTCAGGCGAAGTGATCGAACGACGCGTAGTGGTTGACCAGCGGGGCGCCGTTGTCGTCAACCAGGCGCAGGCCTGGGGCGGCGTCGATTTGGCCAATGCGTGTGACCGCGGTTTGGCTCAGGCGCGCGGCGGCGGCGACGGCGGCGCGCTGCTGCGGGGCGGCGCAAAACAACAGCTCGTAGTCGTCGCCGCCGCAGAGCGCCAGGGCTCGCCGCTGTTCGATCGAAAGTTCAAAGCCAAATTGGCCTTCAGCCCTTACCATATATGCGCTGACAGCTATCAATGACGCAGCAGCGTCGGCGTTCACCGTGGCGCCAACGCCCGACTGCGTCAGGATGTGGCCGAGGTCGCCGACGAGCCCGTCGCTGACGTCGATAGCGGCGCTGGCGACGCCACGCAGTGCTTGCCCCAAGGCGACGCGCGGCGTTGGAGCTTCCAGCCGGGTGCGGGCGGTCTGCAGCGGGCCAGCGGGCAACTTGACCTGCCCGAGCAGCGCTTGCAGCGCCAGGCGCGCGTCGCCCAGCGTGCCGCTGACATAGAGGTCGTCACCGGCGCGGGCACCGCTGCGCAACAGCGCTTGCGAGCGTCCGTCAACCAGCGGCACCTCGCCGAACACGGTAATGCAGATATTGAGCGGTCCGGCGGTGGTGTCACCGCCGACCAGCTCGCAGTCGTGCGCGTCGGCCAGTGCCCACAGCCCTTCAGAAAACGCCGCCAGCCAGGG
>JBBIGT010000082.1:0-10617 GCA_037447395.1 Comamonadaceae bacterium
ACATTCTGTTCGATCAAGCGCTGCTGGCCGAAGGCGGCCTGCCCGACGACCCGGCCGCCTACGTCAAGCGCGTCAACGCGCTGTTGGCGTAACATTCTGGCACCCGTTTACACACATAAATTGGCCGCTAGCCATTATAAAATAAGCGCAAGCAGCTCTCATTTTAGGAGCTTCTTGCGCATTTGACCGAAGCGAAATTACATGAAAAATTTGCATCGCACAACGCTGACGGCAATCTGTTTTTGCCTGGGAACCGCCTTTGCCGCCGACGCCACCCTCGACGCCGCGGCCAAAGAGTCCGGCGCAACCGTGACCGCCAGCGGCCTGGTCTACCGGTCACTGAAAGACGGCACGGGCGACAGCCCCAAAGCGAACGACCGCGTCAAGGTGAACTACCGCGGCATGTTCCCGGACGGGCGCGAATTTGACAGCTCGTACCAGCGCAATCAGGCCAGCGAATTTCCGCTCGGCGGCGTCATCCCGTGCTGGACCGAAGGCGTACAACGCATGAAGGTCGGCGGCAAGGCCAAGCTGACCTGCCCGGCCAGCATTGCCTACGGCGCGCGCGGCGCCGGCGGCGTCATTCCGCCCAACGCCACGCTGGTGTTCGAGGTGGAGTTGCTGGGCATCAACGGCAAGTAAACCTGGGTCAGTTCTTCGGCGGTGAGCGGCTCGACGCTGCGCAATTGCTGCTCCAGCACGGCCAGTGTGGCCTCAGACGCATCGCTGCCTTGCGCGTTGCGCGCGACGATGCGCTGGCGCAGTTGTTCTGGCGTCGCCTGTGGCGCGATGATGCCAAAGTGGGCACCCTGCGCTTGCGCCAGCGCCTGAAAACTGGCGCGGTCAGCGTGTTTGAGAAACGTCGCATCCACCAGCACCGACCAACCCGCCTGCAGCAGTTGCGCTGCGCGTTCGCGCAAATGGCCATAGGTGCGTGCGTGGGCGTCGGGCGCGTACAAACCTTCATTCAAGGCGCTGGCGCTTTTCTCCTGCGCGGACAAACCAGCCAGCCGTTTGCGCTCGACGTCGGCGCGCAGCCGCACAACGTTGTCGCCAGCGGCGCTTTGCAGCAGGCGGTCGCTGGCAAAGGTCTTGCCACTGCCCGACAGGCCATGGGTAACCAGTAAGCGCAGCGGGCGCAACGCGGTCAACTGCGTCGCTACGGCCAATTGCCGCAGCACGGGGTCGGCGTCACCGACGCCGTCCGTGCCGCCCTGGGCACGGCGAATTGCCGCCACCTTGGCGCGCACCAGCACGCGGTACACCGTGTACCAGCGCAGCAGCGCCGCGGCCGGGTAGTCGCCGCTGCAGGCCAGCACCTCGTTGACGAACCAACTGGCCAGGCCGGTGGCGCCGTGCGCGAGCAAGTCGGCGTAGACGAAAGCGACGTCGCTGAGCACGTCGATCCAGCGCAGCGCGTCGCTGAACTCGATGCAGTCGAACAGCCGCACGCGCGGCCCGATCAGCACCAGGTTGGCCAGATGCAGGTCGCCGTGAGCCTCGCGTACATAACCGGCTTGCTTGCGTTGCGCCATCAGCGGTGCCAACTGCGCGCCCTGCGTTTCGGTCCACACTTGCAAGGCCCGCGCAGCGTCACGCCAGCGGGCATCGGCAGAGGCTGACAGCAAGTCGGCAAAGTTGTCGCGGATGGGTGCCAGCACCTGCGCCGGCGTGCCCCAGGGCGAGGTCGCTGGCGCCACCGCTGCGGCGCCATGAAACGCCGCCAGTGCCTGCGCCAGGTCGGTCAGATGCGTGGGCGTCAGCTGCCCACGCGCCAACAGCCGGTCGAGCCGCGCGCCGTCGTCGAAGCGGCGCATCTTGACGGCGTAGTCGAACGGCGCGCCTTGCGGCGCGAAGCATGGGTCTTCTGGCGTGTGGTACAGGCCAACCACGTCGAGGTAGATGTCCGGCGCAAAGCGACGATTCAGCCGCAGCTCCTGCAGACACGCTTGCTGGCGCAGCGTCGGTGTGCTGAAGTCGAGAAACGACAGCTTGACCGGCTTCTTGATCTTGTAGGCAAAGTCGCCGGCCAGAAAAACCCACGAGATGTGTGTCTGCACCAGCTTCACGTCGGCCGCGGCGTGCGGGTAGCGCGACGCTTGCAGCAAGGCCTGCACCAGCGGTGGCAAATCAGCGTCCATACGGCCATGATGCCAGAGCGCGGTACTGGCGTCCAGGCGCTGCCATGACCGCTGCACGGCCACGCAAACTGCCGCGTCAAGCTACCAGCCATCAGTACAAACCGCAAACCGCCATCGCCGTCGAAATCGGCTCTTGAAATTGCCGCGAACCGCCCTATTTTTAGCCCTGAAGGCGCATGGTCTTCGGGCCGCGCGCCAGGCATCCGCAACTCTGTTTCAACTGGAGGTTCTTATGAATGCACTGATGACACGCGGCGGTTTGTTTGACGACTTCTTCCGCGATATGGCCCCTGGCTTTTACGTGCGCCCACTGCACGGCGAGGGTTTGCCCACGCCGGCGCAAATCAAGATCGACGTCAAGGAAACGCCCGACGCGTTCAGCGTGCAGGCGGAAATTCCGGGCGTGCCCAAAGAAGCAATTCAGGTCACGGTCGACGGCAGTGTGGTGACGTTGCGCGCCGAAATCAAACAACAGGACAGCAGCAGCAAAGACGAGCGCCTGTTGCGCAGCGAGCGCTATTACGGTGAGGTGTCGCGCAGCTTCCAATTGGCCCAGGACGTGGACCAGACGCAGGCCAAGGCCAGGTACGACAACGGGGTGCTGAACCTGACCCTGCCCAAGAAAGCGGCGCTGGCTGGCTCGCAACGCCTGGCGATTGAGTAAACCTCAGTCAACACGGCGACGCCGCGCAGCGCGGCGCTACGCCACCAGCGGCGCTTCTTGCATGGCCAGCACCTGCTGTTGCAGCAGTACGGTCTGGCCGTGCCAGTAGTCGCTGCTGCCAAACCACGGGAAGTTGATGGCAAAAGTCGGGTCGCGCCAGCGTTGCGCCAGCCAGGCGCTGTAATGCAGCAGGCGCAGGCTGCGCAGTGGCTCAATCAAGGCCAGCTCGCGTCGGTCAAACGGGCGCAACTGTTCGTAGCCGTCGATCAACAGTCCGAGTTGTTGCGTCCGCTGGGCCCGATCGCCACTGAGCAGCATCCACAAGTCCTGCACCGCGGGGCCCGTGCGCGCGTCGTCGAGGTCAACAAAGTGCGGCCCGGGCAAGCTGGGGGCCGGCGCGTCCAGCGGCGTCCACAAAATATTGCCCAAGTGACAGTCTCCGTGCAGGCGCAGCTGGCATAACGCCGGGTTGTCAGCAGCGCTGTCAGCTATTATATTTATAACATCCAGAGACGCCTTTTCCCACGCCGACCGGGCGTCCAGCGGCAGCTGGTCGTGGGCCAGCAACCACGCGCGCGTGTCGATGCCAAAGGTCTGCAAGTTCAGCGTTGGGCGCCGCACAAAGGCCCGTGCCGCGCCCACCATATGGATGCGCGCCAGGAAACGGCCGATCCACTCCAGCACGTCGGCGTCATCAAGCTCGGGCGCACGCCCACCACGGCACGGGCTGACGCTGAAGGAAAAACCGCCGTGCTGGTGCAGCGTTTGCCCCTGCACGTTCAACGGGCCAACGACCGGGATTTCTGCCGCCATCAGCTCGGCGGCAAAAGCGTGCTCTTCAAGAATTTGCGCGTCGCTCCAGCGGCCGGGCCGGTAGAACTTGGCGACTACCACGCGACCGTCGTCCAGATGCAGCTGGTAGACGCGGTTTTCATACGAGCTCAAGGCCATTTGGCGGCCGTCGCCGAGCAAGCCGATGCTGGCCAATGCGTCCTGCACCACGTCAGGCGTCAGCGCCTGAAACGCCAGCGCCGCGTCGCCCGCACCGCCCGCGCCGCTCTCAGGCATCGTCACAGGCGCGCACTTCTTCAAGCGTCGTCAGCCCCTGCAGTACCTTGACGATGCCGTCCTGGCGCAGCGTGCGAAAGTCACCGGACTTGAGCGCCTCGGCCTGAATCTGCTCGGGCCGCGCCGCCGTCTGAATCAAGGCCCGCAAAGCCGGCGTGATGCGCAGCAGCTCGTGCAAAGCCAGGCGGCCGGCAAAGCCGCTGCCGTGGCAATGTTCACAACCGCGTGCCTGCACGTGTTGCAGGCGATCGTCTTTGCCGTAGGTGACGCGCCATTGCGCCAGCGTCTTTGCGCGGTCTGGTCGGTGCGCCGGCGCAAACGCCCGCAAGTAGTCGTCCAGCCATTCGGCCAGCAGGGCGTCGGGCGCTTCTTCCTGCACGCGGCAGTGCGCGCACAAGCGCCGCACCAGCCGCTGTGCCAGCACCGCCTGCAGCGCCTCGGCCAGGCCGAGCGGGTGCAGACCCAGGCCGATCAGCCGGTGGACGGCCTCGGTGGCATGGCGCGTGGCCAGCGTCGACAACAGCAGACGCCCGGACAGCGCCGCCTCGACGGCGGCACGCGCGGTTTGCGTCTGGCTCAAATCGCCAACCATGATGACGTCGGGGTCGGCACACAAAATCGCGCGCAACGCCCGGGCATAGGTCCAACCGGTCGACGGGCTGATCTGCACCTGGCGCAAGTCGGGCTGGCTGATGGCGATTGGGTCCTCGGCAGTCCAGATCTTGCGCTCGGGCTTGTTCAGATCGCGCAGCGTCGCGTGCAACGTGGTGCTGCGGCCGGACCCGCTCGGGCCAACGCACAGCACCAGGCCACCCGGCTGGCCGACGGCGTCGCGCCACTGCGCCAGGTTGGCCGCCGACAAGCCCAGGTTATCCAGCGTCATCGGCGCGTTTGGCGCCAGCAAGCGCAGCACCGCGTCTTCCAGGCCGTCAACGGTTGGCAGCGTCGCCAGGCGCAGCGCCAGACGGTGCCGTGGCGAGAACTGGTGAAAGTCGATCTTGCCGTCGCACGGGCCGCCACGATCAGACGGCGTCAGCTCGGCCATCACCTTCAGGCGCTCAACCACGGCGGCGCGGTAGGTGTAGGGCAAGTCAAGGTACGGGGCCAGCACGCTGTCGCGGCGAAAACGGATGCGCACGTTGGCGCGACCCGGCCGGCATTCAACATGAATTGCGCTGGCGCCGCTGTCGAACGCCTCGACGATCATCGAATTGACCAGGCGCACCAGCTTGCTGTCAGACGCCGCCACCTGCGGGTCGGGCGCTTCAACGTCGCGGTCGTGCTGGCGTTGCTCCTGTTGCGCCATCGACGCCAGCAACTGGCTGCCGGTGATGCCCTCGGACACGTCGTCGGAAAAATCGATCAGATTGCTGCTGTCGGCCCAGGCGTTGCCGCCCATCTTTTGGTAGGCACTGCTGGTGGCCGACATGATTTGCAGCGAGTCGCCCAGCACCGCCACGACGCGCACCTGCGACAGGAACTCCAGCTCTTCAATCATGCCGTGCAGCGTCGGATCGCTGGCCGCGACCACCAGCAAATTGGGGCGCAGCACCAGGGGCAAGACCATCAAGCGTTGTGCCACCGTCAGCGAGATTTTGCGCAACGCATCGTTCTCTACCGGAAACTGCGCCACGTTGACCATCGGGTAGCCCATCTTGCGCGCCAGCGCGGTATTGAGCTTCTTACGGCTCAAAAAGCCCAGATTGACGAGCAATTGCCCCAGCGGCGTGCGGTCGTTGGCCTGGCGGAATGCCAGCGCCTGATGCAACTGGGTTTCGCTGATGTAGCCCAGGCGAATCAACGCCTCACCCAGACGAATGAGCGGCAGTTTGGCCTGCTTGTCCAGCGCCTGCAGCAATTGCTCTGGCGAGACGATCTGCGGCTCTTTGAGCGTGCCCGGCGGCAGCGTCGTCGGCACGGTGTCGATGGGCAACGGCGGCTCCAGGTCCGGCGCGTTCACTGCCTCAAAACGCACCGTCGAAAAGGCCTCGTTGGGAACAAACTGCCGCTCCACCGTACCCTGGGCGTCCAACGGCGCAAACAGGTACAGGCCAAACGCCGTCTCGACGTAGCCGACGGTGCGTCCGGCCAGCGTTTCGCCAGTGCGCAGCGTCAGCTCGTAACTGCTGTAGTAGCGCTCGCCGATGACGTCGGAAAACGGCTCGCCATCGGCGCCGGCTTTGGGCTTCAGGGGCTGCTTGAGGGTGAGCTTGCGAAACTGCGAAAAAGCCAACGCAAACGGCGGCTTGGACAAGACGATCTGGATCAGCACGGCTTTTTGCTGGTCGGCCACACCAACCAGGAAGCAGCGCCGGATCGCGCCTTTGAGCCCCTCGATCTCGCAGGCCTGCGCCTGCGTCCAGGCCGGTTCGTCGGCGTAGATGTGAAACGGCGGTACCGGCCAGGCCAAGAGTGCGCCGGTGGACAACAACTTCATTGGCGTGTCGCCAGCGAAGACAGGAAACTGGCTTGGCGGCCAATCATCAGGCAGGTTCAATTCTTCGTTTGACATGTTGGCAAGTCTGAAATGTCTCGGTATTTTGCTCTCTTTTTTGGGTGACTCGCAGGAACCGTGAAAGGCCCGGGCCAGCTTGAGTTGGGTGCAGGTGACCTGAGGACGGGGCTCTAAACAGTACCCTGGCTTTGGGCTAATCTGCACCGATTGCGACCAAACAACCCATTGCCCCGGACATAAAGAACTCCCATGTTTGACTACATCATCGTCGGCGCCGGCTCGGCCGGCTGCGTCTTGGCCGCCCGTTTGAGCGAAAACCCCAACGTCAACGTCGCCCTGCTCGAAGCCGGCCCGAGCGACCACAGTGTGTTGATCCATTGCCCGGCCGGGCTGGCAGCGATGGCCAAGTTTGGCATGTACGGTTGGAACATCAACACCGTGGCGCAAGCGGGTCTGAACGGCCGTTGCGGCTACCAGCCGCGCGGCAAGGTGCTCGGCGGCTCCAGCTCGCTCAACGCCATGATCTACATCCGCGGCCAGCGCCAGGACTACGACCACTGGGCGGCGCTGGGCAACACCGGCTGGGGCTGGGACGACGTGCTGCCCTACTTCAAAAAGGCCGAACACAACGAGCGCGGTGGCGACGCCCTGCACGGCAGCGGCGGGCCGCTCAACGTGATGGACTTGCGCAGCCCGAACCGCTTCAGCGCGCTGTTCGTCCAGGCCGGCGTGCAGGCGGGCTACCCGGTCAACGCCGACTTCAACGGCGCTCAGCAGGAAGGCGTCGGGCCGTACCAGGTGACGCACATCAACGGCGAGCGCTGCAGCACCGCCAAGGCGTATCTGACGCCGCATCTGCAACGGCCGAACTTGCGCGTCTTCACCGGCGCGCACGCCAGCCGCGTGCTGCTGGAGAAAAAGCGCGCCGTCGGCGTCGAGTTCATCCACGATGGCCACCTCAAGCAGCTCAAGTGCCAGCGCGAGGTGCTGCTGAGCGCCGGCGCGCTGTTGTCGCCACAGCTGCTGATGCGCTCGGGCGTCGGCGAACACCAGCAACTGGTCGCCAACGGCATCGCCACCGTGCACCATCTGCCCGGCGTCGGCCAGCACCTGCACGACCACCCCGACGTGGTGCAGGTGATCGACGCGCCGCAACTCACCGATCTGTTTGGCCTGTCGATCCAAGGCGGCATCAACACCCTCAAGGGCATCCTGGAGTGGCGCCGGCAGCGCAGCGGCATGCTGACCAGCAACTTTGCCGAGGCCGGTGCCTTCATCAAGAGCCAGGACAGCGAGGTGCTGCCCGACCTGCAACTGCACTTTGTCATCGGCAAGCTGGTCAACCACGGTCGCACCACCGTCTGGGGTCACGGCTATTCGTGTCACATGTGCCTGCTGCGGCCCTTGAGCCGGGGCAGCGTCAAGCTCGCGGGCAAGGACCCCATGGCCAATCCGCTGGTCGACCCCAACTTCTTTGCCGTGCGCGACGACATGGACCGCATGATCCGTGGCTTTAAGCTGGCGCGGCGCGTTCTGGCGCAGCCGGCGCTGGCGCAATTTGGCGGGCGCGAGCTGGCGGCAACCGCAGGTGCGCAAACCGACGAGCAGATCGAGCAAGTAATCCGCAACTACGGCGACACCATCTACCACCCGGTCGGCAGCTGCCGCATGGGTCAGGGCGAGCTCGACGTGGTCGACGCCCAATTGCGCGTGCACGGGCTGCAAGGCCTGCGCGTCGTCGACGCGTCGATCATGCCGCGGGTGGTCAGCGGCAACACCAACGCGCCGGTGGTGATGATTGCCGAGAAGGCCGCCGACATGATCATCAAGGCCGCCCGCTGAAACATCTGCTCACAAAACCGGCGCGACGCGTTACGTCGAGCCGCGGCGCGGCGTCTATCCTGCACCCCCGAGGAGACAACGCATGCACTTCACCCCTATCCATCAAGTTTTGACCGCCACGCTGCTGCTGCTGGCCAGCGCGCTGGGCGGCTGCACCACCATGGTCTGGGAGACCGCCAAAAAGTTGCACGAAGACCGCCCGACCGAGGCGCAGTTCGCCGACACCCGCATCAGCGCCACCGTCATGTCCGGGTTGGTGGAAAAAGACGTCGGCTTGTTCATGGACGTCAACGCCGACGTCTGGCAGGCACGCGTGCTGCTGACCGGCACCGTCACCGACCAGACGACGCGGCGCAGCGTCGTGCGGCAAGTTCGCGCCGACCAGCGCATTCAAAAAATTTACGATGAGATCCAGGTCGTTTCCAAGGCCGAGCAAGAGCGCCGCTCAGCCGCCGCCAACAACGCTGCGACCACGGGTAGCGACTTCTGGATAGAAACCAAGATCGCCGCCAAACTGGTCGCCGCCAAAGGCGTCACGTCAGTCAACTACCGCTGGCGCTCGGTGCGCAACACGCTGTACGTGATCGGTTGCGCGCAAAGCAAGCGCGAGCTGGCGCAGGTGCTGGCGTTGATCCGCGACACGACCGGCGTGGCCCGGGTCAAGTCGTTTGTCGACCTCAAGTCGGACACCACGGCGTAACGCAATGTAAGCGCCGTGCGCGACAGCGCGCTGACGCGCGTTAGCCACCAAAGCGCTTGCGCGTCAGTGCCAGTGCCAGCCAGAAACCACCCACGGCGTACCCCGTCAACACCAGCAGCGGGCGCAGCCACTGCGTCGGCCACTGGTCCATGAACAGCGGGCGCACCAGCGCCACGGCGTTGGTCAACGGCAACCAGTCTGCCGCCGCCCGCACCACGCCAGGCAACTGTTCCAGCGGAAAGAAGATGCCGCTCAAGAACATCATCGGCGTCAAAAACAACGTGAAGTAATAGGTGAAAAAGTCGTAGCCCTTGGCCAGCGCGTTGAAGATCAGCGCCACACAGCTGAAGGTGATGCCGACGCCCAGCAACAGCCACCAGGCTACCAGCAGCTTGGGGCTGTGGCTGATGCCCAGGGCCAGCATCACGCCAAGGATGGCCGTCACCGTAAACAATGACTTGAACGCCGCCCACAGCATCTCGGCCAGCACGATGTTGTCCAGGTTCACCGGCGCGTTCATGATGCCGTCCCAGGTTTTTTGCACGTGCATGCGGCTGAATGCCGAGTACAGCGCCTCAAAGCTCGCCGCGTTCATGGCGCTCATGCAGATACTGCCGCTGGCCAGAAACAGGATGTAAGGCACCGGCACGCCATCGACGCTGATTTGCCCGACCAGCGCACCCATGCCGTAGCCAAACGCCACCAGCCACATCAGCGGCTCGGCAATATTGCCGACCAGACTGGGGATGGCCAGCTTTTTCCAGACCAGCCAATTGCGCAGGAACACCGGCCACCAGCGCCAGGAGAGCTCGGGCGCGCGCCAGATTGACAAGACTTTTTGGCCATCTGACCTTGTAGATAAAGCACTAGCAGCTTCTTTATTCATAGCGTTCAAGCATCTTCTCGGATTTGCCGACCGGTCAACTTGAGGAACAAATCCTCCAGATTGGCGGGTCGGTGCAGCGTGCGCAACTGCGGCTGCGTCGCCAGCACGGCCATCAGCGGCTTGGCGTCCTGGGTATAGAAAAACACCGTCTCGCCGCTGACCTCAACCCGCGCAGCCAGCGTCTTCAGCGGCGACTCAACCAATGCCAGCGCGCCGTTGCCATAGACCTCGACCACATCGGGCTCCAGGTACTGCGCAATCAGGTCGCGCGGCGCGCCTTCGGCGATCTTGCGACCGTGGTCGATGACGATCAGTCGATGACACAAGCGCTCGGCTTCGTCCATGAAGTGCGTCGTCAACAGTATCGACTTGCCCTGCTGCAACAACAGCTGCAGGCGCTCCCACATCAGATGGCGCGCCTGCGGGTCCAGGCCGGTGGTCGGTTCGTCAAGCAGCAGCAGCCGCGGGTCGTTGACCAGCGCACGCGCCAGACTCAGGCGGCGCTTCATGCCGCCCGAAAGCTCACCGGGCTTGGCGTGCGTCTTGGCGCTCAGACTGGCAAAGTCCAGCAGCGACGCAATACGCTGGCGGATATGTGCGTCCTTCAGGCCAAAGTAGCGCCCGTACACCAGCAGGTTCTCGGCGCAGGAGAAATCCGGGTCAAGCGTGTCCATCTGGCTAACCACTCCTAACTGCGCCTTGATCGCCAGCGCGTCGGCCGGCATCTGCAAGCCAAAGGCGCGCACCACGCCGGCGTCGGGTGCCGTCAGGCCCAGACACAGGCGGATGGTGGTGGTCTTGCCGGCGCCATTGGGACCGATGACGCCCAGGCACTCACCCGGTGCGATGGCAAACGACAAG
>JBBIGT010000083.1:0-10358 GCA_037447395.1 Comamonadaceae bacterium
GTGGCAAGGTCATCGCCGAAGAAGTCGGCCTGACGCTGGAAAAAGTCACCCTGGCTGACCTGGGTTCGGCCAAGCGCATCGAAGTGGGCAAAGAAAACACCATCATCATCGACGGTGCTGGCCCGGCTGCGGACATCGAAGCGCGCGTCAAGCAAGTGCGCGTGCAAATCGAAGAAGCCACCAGCGATTACGACCGTGAAAAACTGCAAGAACGCGTGGCCAAACTGGCCGGCGGCGTGGCGGTGATCAAGGTCGGCGCGGCAACGGAAGTTGAAATGAAGGAAAAGAAGGCCCGCGTGGAAGACGCCCTGCACGCCACCCGTGCTGCGGTGGAAGAAGGCATTGTGGCCGGTGGTGGCGTGGCCCTGCTGCGTGCCAAGCAAGCCGTCGGCGCCATCAAGGGTGACAACCACGATCAAGACGCTGGCATTACCCTGGTGATGAAGGCCATCGAAGCGCCGCTGCGCGAGATCGTTGCCAACGCCGGTGGCGAAGCCTCCGTCGTCGTCAACGCGGTGTTGGCTGGCAAGGGCAACTACGGCTTCAACGCCGCCAACGACACCTATGGCGACATGATCGAGATGGGCATTCTGGACCCGACCAAGGTGACCCGCACGGCGCTGCAAAACGCCGCCTCAGTGGCCGCCTTGATGCTCACCACCGAGTGCATGATTGCCGAGTCGCCCAAGGCTGACGCGCCGGCTGGCGGCGGCATGCCCGACATGGGCGGTATGGGTGGCATGGGCGGCATGGGCATGTAATTGCCCAGACACAGCCACTACGGGCTGCCTACAAAAAACCCCGCCCGGGCGCGAGCCCGGCGGGGTTTTTCTTTGGCTGGACGACGTGCGCGGCCGCTTTACCGAAACGACTTGCTGGCCTGAAACATCAGCCCGGCGGTGCCCAAAATGTTGACCTGTGCGTGCCAGTCGTCACCCAACTGGTACTCGAACGCCGGGATGAACGCCGGCGACAGACCGCGAAAATTCAGCGGCACCTTGCTCTCATACGGCGCGCGGTAACCGTAAAGCAAACCCGCCGTCCATTTGAACGACAACCGCTCGATGCCGCCAACGGCCGGGTAACTTTGCCCAAACGGGTACCAGTAAACCGTGGGTTGACCAAAAGAGTTGGTAAAAAATGCCGCACCGTCGATGCTGTGGTCGGCGCGCTCGCGCTCCAGACCGACCATCACCACCGGCTTGTGCTCGGGATCTTGCGAATAGTGGTAGGTCAGCGGGCTGAACTGCCAGCGCAGATCGCCAGCGCGCGCCCAATCCGCAATGAACGACGGCGCCGCCAGCAGCGGTGCGGTGAGCTGCGCCACAATCAGCGTTGTGCAAAAACGAAGTTTTGTTGCCATGAAACGGTTCTGGAAAAAATGCTGAAGCAACGAGGCTGGAGGCTGGCCCGGCAGTTGCTGATCATCTTGCTGCTGCCGAGCATCAGCGCCTGCGCCTGGTTGGGCGAACAACAGCGGCGCGTCATCTACCGGCCCACCCCGGCCACCCGCAGCACCGTCGACGACTTGCCCGCGGGTGCGCAATTGTATGGGTTGCCCGTGCCCGGGCAGGACGCGTTGGCGCTTGTGACGCTATGGTGGCTGCCCAGCGCCGACGCAGCGGCGCCGACGTTGCTGTACCTGCACGGCACCTTCAGAAACCTGCAGGGCAACCGGCACAAGATCGAATCGCTGCACCAGGCCGGCTTTAACGTGCTGGCACTGGACTACCGCGGCTGGGGGCAAAGTTCGCCGATCACGCCGTCCGAGCAAACCATCCTGCAAGACGCCCGCGTGGGTTGGGCCGAACTGGTACGCCGCGAGCCACGCGCCAGTCAGCGGCTGATCTACGGCCACTCGATGGGCAGCGGCGTGGCTGTTGACCTGGCCAGCCAGCTGCACTGGCGCAGCGACTACGGCGGCTTGATTCTGGAGTCGGCGTTCACCCGCTTTGCCGACGTGGCCCGAGCTGCCGGCTTCTGGGCCGGCCTGGCTGCGTGGTTCAGCAACGAACGCTTTGACTCGCTGGCCAAAATCCCCCGCGTCGACGCGCCTGTGTTGATGCTGCACGGCACGCACGACGACACCGTTCCGATCGCTTTGGGCGAGATGCTTTTTGCCGCGGCAACGACACCCAAGCGGTGGGTCAGCATCGCCGGCGGCGGGCACAGCGACAGCAATCAAGTCGCGCCACAGCGTTACCGCCAGGCGCTGCAGTCATTCAACGAGCAGCTGGTCGCGCCCGCCAGCGCGGCGTCGGCCGCTCAGCCAGGCAAGCCACAGTGACCGGCGGGCTTGGTTTCAGCGCGCCGCCGCGTCAAGCCGCAGCAGCACGATGTCTTCCAACAAGCTGTCGTCGCGCGCCAACGTCAACAAGCGCGGCAAGGTGCCGGTTTTGTGCACCACCCAGCGGCCCCGCGTGACCACTTGCCAGGTGCGGCCGCTTTGCGCGAGTTGTGGCAACTGCGCGACGCGCAGCAGGAACAGACTGCCGGCTGGCGCACCGGCTTGGGTCGCGCCAACGGAGGCCACGGCCTGCGTCGACCAACCCGAATAGAGCGCCAGCTCACGCGCGGTCAAGTCCAGGTCGACGGCGTAGACCGGCGCCGGTGGCTGGCCACGCAGTTGCGCCGCGATGTTGTACGCCAGGCCAACGCGCAGATACGTCGAGGTCAGCGTCAATGTCAGGAACGCGTAGAGCAGCGTCACCGACAGCACCGGCCAGACCAAAACGGCAATCCAGTCGAACCGTTGGCGTGCCCGATAAGACCAGACGCCCACGCCCAGCAGACACAACGCCAGCAGCGTCAAAGCCACCGGCCAGGCGACAAATACCGCGCAGGCCAGCAGCAACGCCAGCACCACGGCGGCCATTGCGCACTGCACCCAGCGCAGGTGCCGCGCAACGGGCCGGCGCTGCAGTTGCTCCTGCAGGTAGTGCGCGCAGACGATGGCGGCAAACGGGTAGACGATGACGGTGTAATAGTCGAGCTGAAAACGTGCCGCGCTGAACATGACAAAGGTCACGCCAAAGGCGCCGGCCAGATAGACTCCCTTGGCCTGCTCGGCGCGCGCACGGTGCTTGAACTGGCGCACCTCGTGCAGCAACGCCAGCGCAAACACGCCAACCCAGGGCAAGAATCCCCACAGCAACACGGTCGCAAAAAAATACGGCGAACCGCCCGGGTTGGTGATCGGCCCGGAGTTGAAGAAGCGCCCAAATTGGCTGTCCCAGAGAAAAAACCGAATGCCCGAGACGCCCGTTTGCCCCCACACCAGCTTGTCGGGGTGGGCGTCAAATTGCCCGTACAGCGCCAGTAACTCGGGCGCCGTCAACAGCACGCTCAAGCCCAGCGCCGACCACCATTTCAGACGCGCCAGTTTGGTCAACTCCTTGTTGAACAGCCACAGGCACAGCAGGCCCGAGACGATGGTCACCAGCGTGAACAAGCCCTTGGTCATCAAGGCCAGCGCGGTGAACATGGCGCCTAGCCACAGGTCGCCGGCGCGGCCGTCGCTGTCGTAGCGCAACCAGTGCAGCGACGCGGCCATGATGCTGCCCAGCAAATACGCCTCGGCTTTGACGCCGATGGCGTTGTCCATCAACTGAAACACCGACAGATAGACGCACAAGCTCGCCCAGGCCGTCGTGCGGCCATAAAAATCGGCGGCAATGCGCCAGGTGGACCAGGCGCCCAGCAGATAGAACAAGAACCCCGGCAGGATGTACGCAAAGGCCGACACGCCCAGCAGCTTGAACGACAGCGCCGTCGCCCAGAACGGAAAGTGCGGTTTGTCCAGCCAGTCCGCGCCGTCGAGCATCAGGTTGACCCAGTCGCCGTGCAGCACCATGTGCTGCGCCAGCGCCGCGTAGGTGACCGAGTCGCCGGCGTTGATGATCGGCGTGGCCAGGCCCAGCGCATTGACCAGCAACGCCAGCAGGCACAGACGCTGCAGCCAGGCGATCAGACGCGCGTCGTCTTGCGCCATGCCTCAGTCACGCAGGCGTTCCAGCAAGCCGGCGGTGGAAGCATCGAGTCCGGCGGTATCGCCACTGTCCAGCCGCGCCTGCACGTCTTTGGCCAGGACTTTGCCCAGCTCCACGCCCCACTGGTCAAAGCTGTTGATACCCCAGACGCTGCCCGAGACGAACACGCGGTGCTCTTGC
The DNA here is from genome assembly GCA_037447395.1 of Comamonadaceae bacterium. Classification (GTDB taxonomy): domain Bacteria; phylum Pseudomonadota; class Gammaproteobacteria; order Burkholderiales; family Burkholderiaceae_C; genus Rhodoferax. The sequence goes on from JBBIGT010000083.1 coordinate 4,170, forward strand.
AGCGCAATCAGCGCGCCCAGCGACGTCGGCGTCAGGTCGTCGAGCAGCAAGAAGGTGCTCGGCCGGTTGCCGGTGAAGTGCTTGTGCCCGCCAGCATCGGCCTTGCCCAGCAGCAACGCCTGCGCCTGCGCCACCGCGTTGGCCAACAGCAGTGCGTGGTGGCCGGGCAGATCGTGCCGGGGCTGTTTGACGGCGACGATTTCCACCGGCACCACGTCGCTGCCCTGGTGCAGCATCTGAAAGTACGCGTGTTGCCCGTTGGTGCCCGGCTCGCCCCAGACCACCGGTGAGGTAGCCAAGGCCAGCGCCTGCCCCTGCGCGTCGACGCGCTTGCCGTTGCTCTCCATCTCGAGCTGCTGCAGATACGCCGGGTAGCGTTTGAGCGCGCTGTGATAGGGCGCCACAGAGCGGCTGGTGAAGCCATGGAAGTTGCGATACCAGACGTCCAGCAGCCCCAGGCGCACCGGCAGGTTGTGCGCCAGCGGCGCGCTACGAAAGTGCGCGTCCATGTCGTGCGCACCGGCCAGGAACTGTCTGAACCCCGCCGCGCCGATGGCGATGGCCAGCGGCAAGCCAATGGCTGACCAGACCGAATAACGGCCACCGACCCAATCCCAAAAACCAAACGTGGTGCGGATGCCAAACGCCTGCGCCGCCGCCACGTTGGTCGTCAAGGCGGCAAAGTGGCGAGCGATGTCGCTCCCGCCCTGCGCCTCGAACCAGGCCTTGGCGCTGTGCGCGTTGGTCATCGTCTCGACGGTGGTAAAGGTTTTACTGGCCACCAGGAACAGCGTGCTCTGCGGTTTCACCTGGCGCAACACGGCGGCCAGTTCGTGGCCGTCAACGTTGGAGACAAAATGAAAGCGCTTGGCGCGCGTGACAAACGCGTCCAGCGCCAGCACGGCCATCTGCGGCCCTAAGTCCGAGCCACCGATGCCAATGTTGACGATGTCGGTAATGCCGTCATCGGCGCGCAGTTCGTCGGCGTAGGCCAGCATGGCGTCCAGCGTCTGGTGCACGCCGGCGAGTTCATTTGCTACGTTTTTTATATCTATTTGCGCTTGATTTACCTGCGCTAGAGGCGGATTTCTTAGTAACCAGTGAAGTACCTGACGGTGCTCTGTGGCGTTGACCTGGGCGCCGGAAAACATGGCCTCGCGGTGCGCCACCAAGCCTGTTTGCTGCGCCATCGCCAGCAACAAGTCTTCAGTCGCCGCGTCGATGCGGTTCTTCGACAAATCGGCAAAGACGTGCGGCGCGCTCTGGCTGAATCGGGCAAAGCGCTGCGCGTCGCTGGCAAAGGCGGCGCGGACATCAAAGCTGCGCCCGCTGGCTTCGAACGCGCTTTGCAATTGCGCCCACGCAGGGGTGCGGTCACAACGGAGTCGGTTCATGGGTTACCTCGGTAAAAAGAGAGCGCACTGGGTCCGGACAGCGCAAGAACACTCACGCCGCCAGCAACAGTTGATCGAGCCGGCCGGCGTCGGCGCAGAAAGCGCGAATGCCTTCGGCGAGTCTTTCTGTGGCCATGGCGTCCTGATTGAGGGCAAAGCGGAACGTCGCCTCGTCAAACGACACATGCGGCACTTCCAGCGCCTGCGCTGCCTGCGCATCGAGGGCGAGCGGCAGCGGCGCGCGGCTAGCTGCCAATTGCGCCAGCAGCTCAGGGCTGATGGTGAGCAGGTCGCAGCCCGCCAGCGCGGTGATCTGCCCGACGTTGCGAAAACTTGCACCCATGACCTCGGTGGCGATACCGAATTTTTTGTAGTAATTGAAGATTTGCCTCACCGACTTGACGCCAGGGTCGTTGCTGCCAGCGTTGTCGGCCTCCACCCAAGCCGCGCCGGCGGCCTTTTTGTGCCAGTCGTAAATGCGCCCGACGAACGGCGAGATCAACTGCACCCGCGCCTGGCCGCAGGCCACCGCCTGACAAAACGCAAACAGCAGCGTCAGGTTGGTGTGGATGCCCTGGCGCTCCAGCTCTTGCGCGGCCTGAATGCCCTCCCAGGTGGCGGCCACTTTGATCAGCACGCGGTCAATATGAATGCCTTGCGCCTGATACAGCTCGATCAGCCGCTGCGCCCGCGCGACGCTCGCCACGCTGTCGAAACTCAGACGCGCGTCGACTTCGGTCGACACCCGACCGGGCACGATAGCCAGAATCTCGCAGCCAAAGCGCACCAGCAGCCGGTCGGTCAGCTCGTCAATGGCGCGCCCCCGGTACTGCGCCACAGTCTCATCGAGCAGCGCGCGGTACTCGGGTTTTTGCACCGCCTTCAAGATCAGCGACGGGTTGGTGGTGGCATCCTGAGGCGAGAAGGCCTCCATCTGCTTGAAGTCACCGGTATCAGCGACCACCGTGGTGAATTGTTTGAGGGCGTCGAGTTGGTTCATGCCGCGCATTATGAAACGCCGACCGCACGGCGAATTACAGCGCAGTGACGGAGCACGAACCGAGACGCCGAAGTACGCCCGGCCAGCCAACCGCTGAAAAAGCAGCGCGCCGTGCAAACGCTGGAGCAAGCGCTGGAAAGCCACCAGAACTGCATCAGCCATCAGGTGATCCAGGAATTTGCCTTTGTGGCCACGCGCAAGTTCGCACAGCGCTTCAGCGCCGAAGACTGCCAGCAGGTCATCGACGCGGCCATGCAGCCGCTCAACCGCGTCGCCTCCAGCAGCGAACTCGTTTACGCCGCGCTGACGCTGCAAACACAAATCAACGACAGCTATTACGACCGCCTGGTCCTGGCCGGCGCACTGCAGGCCGGCGCAACGACGCTTTACAGCGAAGACCTGCAGCACAACCAGTTGGTCGGCGGCACGCTGCGCATCGTCAATCCGTTTTTGAACCTGGCGATGCAGGGTTAGAAATCAGCGCGCCGCAACCACCGACACACCGTGGTCGGCCAGCGTCAGTCCAACTTCGCTGGCCAGCGTCAACACGTTGGCCAGGTCGGACGAAACGACAAAAATCGGCCCGAGCGCGGTCTCGAAGGTGTATTCAAAAAAGCTGCCCAGATACGCCAGCTTGAGCAGCTTGGCAGTCAGCCCGGCACCGTCGCGGTGAATGTGCCAAGCCTCCGGCCGCACCGCCACCTTGACCGGGCCAGCTGTCACCACCTGGCGCGAGGTGATTTGCAGCGGCCCGAGTTGCACCACGCCAGAAGCATCGGCCACACCCGGAAACAGCATCGCCTCGCCCATGAAGCCGGCGACAAACTCGCTGCCCGGGCGCTCGTACATATCTTGCGGTGTGCCGCGCTGGGCGATCAGGCCGTCGTTCATGACGATGATCTGGTCGCTCACCGCCAGCGCCTCGCTCTGATCGTGGGTGACGTAGGCCACGGTGAGTTTCAAGCGCTGTTGCAGACTGCGGATTTCTTCACGCATGTCGCGGCGCAAACGCGCATCCAGATTGCTCAAGGGTTCGTCAAACAACAGCACGCCCGGCTCCAGCACCAAGGCGCGCGCCAGTGCCACGCGCTGCTGCTGGCCGCCCGACAGTTCACTGGGCAAACGTTCGTCGTAACCGACCAGGCCGACATTGCCCAGGGTATCGACGGCGCGGCGCCGTGCCTCGCCCTTTTCGACGCCCGACATCTTCAAGCCATACATCACGTTGCCCAACACGTTCATGTGCGGAAACAGCGCATAGCTCTGAAACATCATGCTCACGTTGCGCTCGGCGGGGCCCAGTGTGGTGACGTCCTTGCCACCCATCAGAATCTGACCGCTGGTCGGCACCTCCAGCCCGGCAATCATGCGCAGCACGGTGGTTTTGCCGCAGCCTGAGGGCCCTAGTATGGTGGTGAGCGAGCCGCGTTCAACCTCGAAGTTCACGCCCTTGATCACCAGCGGCGCGCTGGCGTCCATGCCGTAGCGCTTGGTGATATTTTTGAATTCAACGCCGAAGCTCATGTTGACTCTCTTATTGTTCAATGGGTTGGAACGCCGGCAACCGCAACCGCGGTCTTACGCCGCCCCAGCTTGCGCTCTCCCACCAGGAGCTGGATCAACGCAATGGACAGTGACATCAAAATGATCAGTACCGTGCAATACGCCAGCGCCACGCCATAGTCGCCGTTGCCGACCCGGCCAATGATGTACGAGGTGGCCAGTTCGTTCTCTGCGGTGACCAAAAAGATCACCGCACTCACCGTCGTCATGGCGCGCACAAAGCTATACACCAACGCCGCCACCAGCGCCGGTTTCAAGAGCGGCAGCACCACGTGGCGCAGCGTCTGCAAAGTCGACGCGCGCAACATCACCGAAGCCTCGTCCAACGCCCGATCGAGCTGTTTGAACGCGGCGGTACCGGCGCGCACACCGACCGGCAGGTTGCGAAACATGAACGACAACACGATGATCAAGCCGGTGCCCGTGAGCTCAACCGGCGGCACGTTGAAGGCCAGGATGTAGCTCACGCCGAGCACCGTGCCGGGGATGGCAAAGGCCAGCAGCGCCACAAATTCGAACCCGCCCTGGCCGCGAAACTCGGTGCGCGCCAGCAGGTAGGCAATCAACAGGCCAACGGCGGCTGTGATCGGTGACGCAATTCCTGCCAGTTTGACGGTGGTGAAAAACGAGTTCCAGGCGGTACCAGCCCACACCAGGCCGAAGTCGCCCCACTCCAGACCAAAGGCAGTTTTGAAATGGGCCAGCGTCAGGGTGTAGTCGCGGCCCCAGGTTTGCACAAAGCCACCGGCAAAGGCAAACAGGTACACCACCACGGTGAAGGCCAACCAGGGGTAGGCCACCGCGTTCAGCACCCGGCGCACGCCGGCGGGCAGCGCCATCGGGATGCCGGCGTCACCCTTGCCGCTGACGGTGGTGTAGTTTTGTTTGCCCAGCACACGCCGCTGCAAGACAAACACCGCCAGCGCAAACATCGTCAGAATCAAGGCCAGCGAGGCCGCTTTGCCCTGATCGTATTGCGCCCCCACAATGGCAAAAAAGATGTCGGTCGACAGCACTGCATACTGCCCACCCACCACAATCGGGTTACCAAAGTCGGCAATACTTTCGATAAACCCCACCAGGAACGCGTTGGCCAGCCCCGGCTTCAGCAGCGGCAGCGTCACGGTAAAAAATGTCTTGGTGCGGCTGGCGCGCAGGGTTTGCGCCGCCTCTTCCATACTGGGGGCCACGCCTTGCACCACGCCGCGCATGATCATGAAGGCAATCGGCGTGAAGGCAAACAGCTGCGCAATCCAGATACCAAACAGCCCATAAAACCAACGTGTGGGCGGCAAACCAAAAGCGTATTCCAAAAACTGATTGACCACGCCGGCCCGACCAAACAGCAGGATCAAGCCCAAGCCCACCACAAACGGTGGCGTGATGATGGGCAACAAAGCAATCACGCGCAACGGCGTTTGCACCCGCGGACCGGCGCTGCGTTCGGCCAGCAGCGCCATCATGGTGCCCATGGCCACCGTGCCGGTGGCGGTCAGCAGCGCCAGAAACAAGGTGTTCCAGGCCACACCGCAGCGCACTCCGCCGGCCAGGCAACTCAAACCCCAGACGCGTTCATGGCCGATGCGCTCAAAAATGGCCGAGACTGCCCAATGCCCCTCTTCGTTCAGAAAAGCACCGTACAGCGCCTTGGTGACGGGAAATGCAATGAACAGCAGCAGCAACACCGTGCAGCCCAAAACACTGGCCGCAATGAACAAATCACCCTTGAAATAGCCACGCCGCGCCACGCCAAACGCGCTCAGCATCACCAGCGACAGCAAAGCCAGGAACGCGCCAATACCAATGCCGTACTGGTTGACGCTCAACTCGCCAAACTGTGCGTTCAGAAGCGCAAACGCCCAGCCGTGCGCGCCGATCAAGAAGCCACCGACAAGCAGCCCGAAAAATCCCAACAGCCCGCCGGCCATCAGCCAGGCGCTTTGCCGTCGACCTGCGGGCACCGCCAAACTCATCGCGGCCAGCGTCAACCCCAGCAGACCCAAACCCAGCCAGACACGCCCGTGCACCGCCAGTTGCACCAGACCACTGGCTGTCTCTGCGCCGCCAAACACCTGCGGCAGGACGCTGTACCAAGCCGTGTCCTGGATCGCGTACCAAGGCAGCAGCACATAGGCCAGCAGACCCACGGCCAGCCACAGGCGAATCGCCCGGTTGGGGTTATTGCGCACCAATCAACGCGGCAGAGAATTCACCTCTTTCTCCCACTTGGCG
>JBBIGT010000084.1:0-10282 GCA_037447395.1 Comamonadaceae bacterium
CACCAGGTCGGCCAGGATGCTGAAGCTGGCGACCACCGGCAGCGCTTCGCCGGCCGGCGCGCGCGCCAGCACGCCGGTTGCTGCCGCGCCTGCCAGCCATTTCAAAAATTGACGTTTCATGGGGGGTGATGGATCAGGGTTGGCGTGCTGCCAGTAGCGGGTCAGGCGACACGGTGCGGTCGTCGGATCAGGCGTGGCAACCAGCCGGTGGGCGACAGCAGCAGCGACAGCGCGTACAGCGCGCCGGCGCAGCCAATGATCGTCGGCCCGCTGGGCGTGTCCAGGTGGTACGACAGTAGCAGGCCGGCGGCGCTGGCGAGCAGCGCCTGCACGCTGGCGTTGACCAGTTGGGCGCTCAAGTTGTCGTGCCAGAGGCGCGCCGACACCGCCGGCAGCATCATCAGGCCGACGGCCATCAGCGTGCCCAGCGTCTGAAAACCGGCCACCAGGTTCAGCACCACCAGCATCAAAAAGCCCTGCTGCCAAACCCAGGCACGCTGACCGCTGGCGGCCACAAAGACCGGGTCGAACGTCTCCAACACCAGGCCGCGGTACAGCAACGCCAACGCCAACAGGCTGACGCTGGCAATCGCCGCCACCAGCAGCAGCCCGGCGCCGTCAACGCCCAGCGCGCTGCCAAACAGGATGCGCAACAGGTCGAGCTGGCCGCCGTGACTCGACAGCAAGGTCACGCCCAACGCCAGCGCCACCAGGTAAATGGCCGCCAGGCTGGCGTCTTCCTTCAGTGCGGTGGTGCGACTGATCAAGCCGGCCAGCGCCGCCGCCAGCAGGCCGGCGACGACGCCACCAACGGCCATGGCGCTGAGCGATAAGCCGGCCAGAAAATACGCCACGGCCACGCCGGGCAATACCGCGTGGCTCAGCGCGTCGCCGAGCAGGCTCATGCGCCGCAGCGTCAGGAAGACGCCCAGCGGCGCGGCGCTGACCGACAACGCCAGCGTCGCCACCAGCGCGCGGCGCATGAAGGCGAAGTCGGCAAACGGCGCCAGCAGCACGTTCCATAACAGGGACGGCAAGTCGGTCATGCGTGCTCGCTCCCCGCTTGGTGCCGCGGCTGCTCGTCACTGTGGCAAATGTCGGCACTGTCGTCCCAGGCTTCGGCCAGCGCGCGGGCGCGCTGCAAATTGGGCTCGGTCAGCACCTGTGCGGTAGGCCCCCAGGCGACCAGTTCGCGCGCCAGCAGCACGGTTTGATCAAAATGCACCCGCACCTGCGCGTCGTCGTGCAACACCGCCATCACCGTGCGACCCTCCAGGTGCCAGCGCTGTACCAGCGCCAGCAGCGCCGTGGTGGTGCGCGAATCCATGGCGTTGAACGGTTCGTCGAGCAGGATCAGGTCGGCGTCTTGCACCATCAGCCGGGCGAACAGCACGCGCTGCAACTGGCCACTCGACAACGAACCGACGGCACGCCGCTCGAAGCCCTGCAGACCGACCTGGGCGATCGACGCCAGCACGCGCTGCTGCAGCGTCGGCGTGATGCGGCCCCAGGCGCCGGTGACGCTCCAGCAACCCAGGCCAACGCAGTCCTGCACCGACAGTGGGAAGCCGCGGTCGATCTCGGTTTGCTGCGGCAGGTAGGCGATGCGCGTGCGCGGCGTGTCCACCCGCACGTGCCCGCCGGCCGGCTGAACCAGCCCCATGATGCTCTTGAGCAAGCTGCTCTTGCCCGACCCGTTGGGGCCGATCACCGCCGTCAACGACCCATTGACAAAGCGGCCGCTGACGTGGTGCAGCGCCGGGTGCTGGCGGTAGCTCACCGTCAGGTTGTCGACGACGATCATGGCGTCACGCCGACGTCGGCCCACAGTACGGCCAGCCACAGCGCCAACACCAGGGGCAGCACGGCGGCCACACGCCACCAGGCAGGCCACGCCAGCACACTGTGTGCGAGCCGTGTTTTGTCCGCAGCGGGGCGCGCGTGGTGGTGCGGCGTCAACGCGGCATGGTCGAGCGAATGGTGGTTATGGATTGGATCGTGGTGAACACCATGATCGGGGTTGTTTTTCACGTTCAGGTATAGTTTGTTGCAACTGAGTTGCGCTTCAGTTTAACGCAACTCAATTGCATTAATGTCTGTGGTGCGAATTTTTGAGAACCAGTCGCCATGCCTACCGCGTCAACCTCTGCTGTGCCGGACCCGATCGACGCCTTGCTGTCGGCCCACGGGCTACGCCGCACGGCCACGGCGCGGCTGGTGCTGGGCTGGTTTCTGGCGCACCCGGACACCAGCTACACGCACGCGCAGTTGCAGGCGGCTTTGCAGGAGCGTGCCGCCGTCGACCGGGTGACGCTGTACCGGTTAATTGATCGGCTGACGCAGGTCAGCCTGCTGCTGTGCCGGGTTGATGCGCAGCGTCTGCGCCGCTACCAGGCGATGCCGAGCAGCGTGCACGCACTGCCGCACTTTGAGTGCCGAAGCTGTCACCGCGACCGATCATTGGCCGGTGCGCTGCCTGGCAACGCGCAAGACCTGGAAGTCGCCGCCAGCCAAGCCATCGCGGCGTTGCGCGCTTTGGGCTACCAGGGTTTGAGTGTCGACCTGGCGGTGCGCGGTGTCTGCGCCGACTGCGCCAGCAGGGCGCCCTGACGTTGACCGCCCAGATGGCCCCCGGCAAGGCACCTGGCCAGCGTTGAACTTCAGCATTTGTTGATATTTGTCAGATCGCCGTGCGCTGACTGCGGCACAGTGGCAGCTGAGTCTTAACCTTTCTTCATCTTTTGCACGGGTCGCCACCATGAAAGCCATCCAAGATCTTTTTTCTACCGACTACGGCGTCATGAGCTTTGTCGTCATCGCCGCCATGATCGTGGTGTCCATCGGCGCCTACGTGGTGCTGCGCAAGAAGATGGACGAGTCCGAAACCAACGCCCGAAAGTAAGGCGGCGGCCGGCGCGGCGCCGCTGACCAGCGCGTCGCGCGCCCCGGCGGTCGTTCACAGTGCCACCCTGACGAATCGCGTCGGGGTGGTTTTTTGTTTTCCGGTGAAAATCGCGGCATTGCCACTTCTGGGTACCTTGTGAACAGTCCCGTGCTGACCGCCTTGCTGCCGGTCGTTTTGCTGATTACTATCGGATTTATAGCTGGTCGCGCAGGTTTTATAAGGGCAGAGGCCATAAAAGACTTGTCAAATCTGGTCTTCATGGTGCTCACTCCGGCGCTGTTGTTTCGCACCATGAGCACGGTGCACGTCGAGCAGCTCAACTTTCAACCGGTGGCCATGTATTTCGTCGCTGCGCTGCTGCTGTTTACCGCGGTGCTGCTGTACCAGGGCGCCAGCCGCCGGGCGGCGGTGCTGGCGCTGGCTTGCACCTTCAGTAACACCGTCATGATCGGCATTCCCCTGGTTAGCCTGGCTTATGGGCAAGCCGGCCTGGTGTCGCTGTTCACGCTGATTTCGGTGCACGCGCTGGTGCTGTTGACGCTGGCCACCATCGTGCTGGAAATGGTCGCCGTGCGCGAAGAGCGACGCACCGGCGGCGCCGGCCAGCGGCACATGGCCATGACCGTGCTGGCGGCCGTCAAAAGCGGCATCATTCACCCGGTGCCAACGCCGATCATCGTTGGCCTGCTGTTTGCGCAAACCGGGTGGGTCTTGCCCGCTGTGGTCGACCAGCCGTTGCATCTGCTGGGCAACGCGTTCGGGCCGGTGGCCCTGCTGCTGGTTGGGGTGACGCTGACGCAGGTGAAGATTGGCGTACACCTGACGCAGGCGTTGGGCATCAGCGTGCTGAAAAACCTGGCGCTACCGGCGCTGGTGGCGGCGTTGGGTCTGGGCTTGGGCATGTCGGGGCTGCATTTGGCGGTGATGATCGTCGCCGCGGCGTTGCCGATGGGCGCCAACGTCTTCCTGTTTGCCCAGCGCTACGAAGTGGCGCAAGACCTGGTGACCGCCAGCATGGCGGTGTCGACGGTGCTGGGCTTGCTGACGATCTCGCTGGTGATGCCGCTGGTGGCGCTGCTGACGTAGTTTTTTGCGTCGGTTCAGCTGACGTTCATGCTGGTCCGCGCATCATGCCGGCACCCTAACGAAAGGAGTGCCTCATGAAGACCTTGATTTCTTCCTCTACCCTGGCCGGCGCGGCGCTGGCCCTGGGCGCCTTGACGGCCAGCGTGCCGGCGCAAGCGCACAGCGACGTGTTTTTCTCGATTGGTCTGCAAGTGCCGGGGCTGTACGTGCAAGCGTCGCCGGTACCGCCACCGCGCGCCTACTACGCGCCGGCGCCGGTGTACGTTGCGCCAGCACCGGTCTACTACACGCGTCCCTGGCGTGGCCGTGAGTTCGAGGCGCGCCACTGGCGCCATCGCGGTTACGGCGACCTGGATCGCGACGGCATCGCCAACCGCTTTGACCGCGACCGCGATGGCGACGGTGCGCGCAACCACTTCGACCGCTTGCCCAACAACCCGCGCTGGCGCTGATCGCTGGTCGTTGACCGGTGCAGTCACACAGTGCGCCGGTCGGGCCCGACTTCAGGGTGCCAGTCGCTCTCGAATCCAGAGCGGACTGTTATTGTCTGACGATGGCTGCAGCCGGTAACGCAGGCGGTCGTGCAGGCGGCTCTTGCGGCCCTGCCAAAACTGCCAGTTGTCTGGCTGGAGCCGGTAGCCACCCCAATGCGGCGGCCGCGGCGTATTGAGCAAGAACTGCGCGCCGAATTTTGCAGCGTTGGCCACCAGCACGCCGCGCCCGCTGATCACCTGGCTTTGCGGGCTGGCCCAGGCGCCGATGCGGCTGTCCAGCGGCCGGCTGTGAAAGTAGGCGTCGCTTTCATCAAGGCTGACCTTCTCCACCACGCCTTCGATGCGCACGACACGTTCCAACTCGACCCAATGGAACTGCAGCGCGGCATAGGGGTTGCCGGCGAGTTCCTGGCCCTTGCGGGATTCGTAATTGGTGTACCAGACGATGCCGCGCGCGTCAAAGCCCTTGATCAGCACCACTCGCGTGCTCGGACGCAGGTCGTTGCCCACAGTGGCCAGCGTCATGGCGTTGGGCTCGGGCACGTGGGCGGCGATGGCTTCACCCAGCCATTGTTCAAACTGCTTGAGCGGGTCGGCGTGTGAGGCCTCTTCGTTGAGTTCGGCGCGCTCGTAACTTTTGCGCAGGTCGGCGATGTTTTGCATCCCGGCAGTATAAGAAACCGTCTTGTTGACCACGCCGGTGTGCTGGCGCCGGGCACGCGGCAACGGGCCGGGTTGGTAACCCGTTGGTAACGCCCGGGCGTGCGCTTTGGCACCATCTGCGTTACCATTGCCTGTAACTTAGTTACCAAAAAACAGCGCCATCATGAAACTCCACGCCACGCTCGCCGCCGTTACCCAACGCATCACCCAGCGCAGCGCCGCCACGCGCAGCGCCTACCTGGCGCAAGTGCAAGCCGCCTTGCGCCGCCCGCCGGGCGCCGAGCGTCTGGGCTGCGCCAACGTGGCGCACGCTTTTGCCGCCTTGCCGGGCAATGACAAGCTGCGCGTGGTGACAGAAAAAGCCCCCAACGTCGGCATCGTCAGCGCATACAACGACATGCTTTCGGCCCACGCGCCGCTGCAGCGCTACCCGGAGCTGATCAAGGCTGAGGCGCGCCGGCTGGGCGCTACCGCTCAGGTGGCCGGCGGCGTGCCGGCGATGTGCGACGGCGTGACGCAGGGCACGCCGGGCATGGAGCTGAGTTTGTTCTCGCGCGACGTCATCGCCATGGCCACCGCGGTGGCGTTAAGTCACGATGTCTTTGCCGGGGCGCTGCTGCTGGGCGTGTGCGACAAGATCGTGCCGGGCCTGTTGATCGGCGCGCTGCAGTTTGGACACTTGCCGACCGTCTTCGTGCCCGCCGGGCCGATGACCTCGGGCTTGTCCAACAGCGACAAGTCCAAGGTGCGCGAGCAGGCCGCGCAGGGCTTGGTTGGTCGGCCAGAACTGCTGGCCGCCGAGTCGGCCGCCTACCACGGACAGGGCACCTGCACCTTTTACGGTACCGCCAACAGCAACCAGATGCTGCTGGAAGCGATGGGCCTGCACGTGCCCGGCACGGCCTTCATCAACCCCGGCGACGCCGTGCGCGACGAACTCACGCGCGAGGCGCTGCGCACCGTGCTGGGGCGGCCAAGCGCCAACGCGCTGGCGTCGGCTTCAGCTTCGACTCCAGACTGGCATTGCCCGCCGATCGGCGTGCTGGTCGACGAGCGCTGCATCGTCAACGCCATGGTCGCGCTGCTGGCCACCGGTGGCTCGACCAACCACTTGATCCATTGGGTCGCCGTGGCGCGCGCCGCCGGCATCGTCATCGATTGGGACGACTTCTCCAAGCTGTCCGACGTGGTGCCCTTGCTCAGCCGCGTCTACCCCAACGGCAACGCCGACGTCAACCAGTTCCAGGCAGCCGGCGGCCCCGGTTTCATCATCCGCGAGCTGCTCGACGCCGGTTTCATGCACGCCGACGTACTCACCGTGCGCGCCGGTGGCCTGCGCGAGTACACCACCGTTCCGTCCGTCGGCTCAGATAAAAATCAGGCGCATGACCTTGTGTGGAAGGCGCTAGGCGCTAGCAAAAACGAAGCGGTCGTGCGCCCGGCCAGCGCCCCCTTCAGCGCCAGCGGCGGCCTCAAATTGCTCACCGGTAACCTGGGCCGCAGCGTCATCAAGATAGCTGCCGTGCCCGACGACCGCCACCTCATCGAGGCGCCGTGCCGCGTTTTCGATTCGCAAGAAGCGCTGCACGCCGCCTTCGCCGCCGGTGAACTCAACCGCGACGTGGTCTGCGTCGTGCGCTGGCAGGGGCCGCAGGCCAACGGCATGCCAGAGTTGCACAAGCTGACGCCGCCGCTGGCGGTGTTGCAGGGCAAGGGCTTCAAGGTGGCGCTGCTGACCGACGGGCGCATGAGCGGCGCCTCGGGCAAGGTGCCGGCGGCCATCCACGTCTCACCCGAGGCCGCCTGTGGCGGGCCGCTGGCCAAACTGCGCGACGGCGACGTGATCCGACTCGACGCGGCCGTCGGCAGCCTGCAAGTGCTGGTGCCCGAGTTCGACTGGGTCATCCGCGAGCCCGCGCCGATGCCTGAGGCGCTGCGCCGTGCCAACGCTGTGGGCCAAGGGCGGGCGCTGTTTGCCAACATGCGCCGAAACGCCAGCAGCGCCGAAGAGGGTGCATGCAGCTGGCTATGACGGGGATAGACTTTTTTGACTCTCGCACACATCATTCATCATGAACCAGACAACAACTTTGACCGCACTGCAAGTGATGCAGGACGCGCTTCGTTGTTTATCCAAAACCGGAAACGACGTGGCGCACGCTGTGCCGCTGGCGCGCGCGCTGCTGGCCGGCGGCATTCGCATGCTGGAGGTGACGCTGCGCACACCGCAAGCGCTGGCCTGCATCGAAGCCATCGCCCGTGACGTGCCGCAGGCCGTGGTGGGCGCCGGCACGGTGCGCAGCCAGGCCGATGCACGGGCCTGCGCCAACGCCGGCGCGCGCTTTGCCGTCAGCCCCGGCTACACCAGCGCAGTCGGCCAAGCGTGCCGTGACGCCGGCCTGCCGTTATTGCCCGGCGTGGCCACCGGTGGCGAGATCATGGCAGCGTGTGAAGACGGCTTCACCGAGCTGAAATTTTTTCCGGCACTGCAAGCGGGCGGTCTGGCCATGCTCAAGGCCTGGAGTGGGCCGTTTTTTGACGTCAAGTTTTGCCCGACCGGCGGCATCAGCCTGGCCAACGCGGCGGACTTTCTGGCGCTGCCCAACGTGGTGTGCGTCGGCGGCAGTTGGCTGGTGCCGGTCAACACCGCCGAGGAGGGCGATTGGGGGCGCGTGACGCAGCTGGCGCTGGAAGTCAAGACCCTGCGTCGTCCAGTGCTTTAGACCCAATCGAACCAGGGCTGAGAGCACCAGACCAACATGCCTGCTGAATTCATGGATACCGGATCGCGTCCGGCATGACGGCATTACCGTCACAGCATACTTGGGGCCGCTCGATCAGCTCGATCTTGTAGCCATCGGGGTCGGTGACGAAGGCGATCACCGTGCTGCCGCCTTTGACTGGGCCGGCCTCGCGCGTGACGTTCCCGCCGGCGGCACGGATCTTGTCGCACGCCGCTGCTGCATTGGGCACGGCCAGCGCGATGTGGCCGTAAGCTGTACCCATGTCGTAATGATCGACACCGTCGTTGTACGTGAGCTCAATTTCGGCTTGTGCCGGATTGCCGCCGTTGTAGCCCAGAAATGCCAGTGTGTATTTGTACTCGGGGTTGTCAGTGGTGCGCAGCAGCGTCATGTCCAGCACCTGGGTGTAGAAATCAATGGAGCGCTGCAGGTTGCCAACGCGCAGCATGGTGTGCAAGATCCGCATGTTTGGGTTCCGACAATAATGAAGACATTATTTTCGCCACAGTCACCATGCGCACCACCATACCCACCTTGACCAAAGTCGTTTTGTTTACCGATACCGACGGCCGCGCGCGATTTCGCGACGAAGCCGTGCCGCTGGACCATGGCAAGCCCGAGGCCGCACTGTCGGCGCTGATGCCCTCAGGCGGCTTGCAGTTGCGCCGCAGCCCGGTGGGCTTTCGCAGCAGCTTTCACTGCACCGGTGATCCGCAATGGGTGTTCATCTTGCAGGGGCAGATGGAGATCAGCCTGCAAGACGGCAGCGCCCGCATCTTTGGACCGGGCGAGCATTTCTATTCGGCCGACGTGCTGCCGCCGGGGCAGACTTTTGATGCCACAGTGCACGGCCACTGGAGCCGCCAGCTTGGGCCAGACGCGCTGGTGACGCTGTTTGTGCGCGGCTGAACGCGCTCAGCGCACTCAACGCTGCAGGCACAACGGCGTTTTAACGCGGACTGTTTGAACCTGAACGGCTGCGGCCGCCACCAGAGCGGTTGCCGCCGCGCCGGTTACCGCCACCGCCACCCGGACGACCACTGCCAAAACCACCACCGGGTGCGCCGGCGTTGCGGTTGCCGCCACCAAAAGCGCCACCACGGCGCGGGCCGCGGTCGTTCATCATGTCGACGCTGGTGCGCATCGGATCGGGTTGACCACCGCCGGCGCGCGGTGCGGCTGGGCCGCCGTAGCCGCCGCCATTGCCACCACCGTAGCCGCGCTTGGGGCCGCGCACCGCTTGTTCAGCGGCCGACAAATGGCTGCGCGGCTGCGCGTGGTTGTCGAACTCGCCGTCGAAATCGTCGGCAAACTCTGCACCGCGTGCCGCCGCCGGGTTGCCAGCGCCTGGGCCGCGGCCACCGCGACCGCCAGCGTTACTGTGCGGCGCGCCCGGCCCACGGCCGCGGCCGTCGCGTTTGCCGCCAGCGGCGTGGCCACCGTTGCCCGCAGCCTTGTTCTCCCGCACGCGGTTGAGCATCTCGGTCCGTGCGGCGCGCGCGGCGGCTTGCATCACGTCGCGGCTCGGTGGCTTGCCAGCGCCGCCCCAGATGGTCTGGCGACCCATGGCAATCGGCTCGGCCTGTTCGCCGGGTTCAGGCATGAATTCGGGGTAGACCTGCACCGGAATGTCTTGCTTGGTGAAGCGCTCGATGGCCTGCATGAAGCCTTCTTCGTCCAAGCTGACCAGGCTGCTGGCTGTGCCTTCGGCGCCAGCGCGGCCGGTGCGGCCGATGCGGTGCACGTAGTCTTCGCACACATTCGGAATGTCGTAATTGACGACGTGCGGCAGGTCGTCAATATCGATTCCGCGTGCGGCGATGTCGGTGGCCACCAGCGCGCGCAAGGTGCCGGCCTTGAAGTCGCCCAGCGCTTGCGTGCGTGCGCTCTGGCTCTTATTGCCGTGCAGCGCCATGGCCTTGATGCTGTTCTTGGACAAAAAGTCGGCGACGTTGTTGGCGCCGTATTTGGTGCGCGTGAACACCAGCACCTGGCTCCAGTTGTGCTCGTTGATGATGTGCGCCAGCAGCGCCTTTTTCTTGCCGCGACCGACCGGGTGAATCAGCTGGGCGATGCGTTGCACCGTGGTGTTGCGCGGCGTCACCTGCACGCTTTGCGGGTTGCGCAGCAGACCAGCGGCCAGTTCGCGGATCTCGTCGCTGAAGGTGGCCGAGAACAGCAGGCTTTGCTTGGCCTGCGGAATGGCCGCCAGCACTTTCTTCACGTCGTGGATGAAACCCATGTCGAGCATGCGGTCGGCTTCGTCGAGCACCAGCATCTGCACCTGGCTCAGGTCGGCCATGCCTTGCTGCATCAGGTCAAGCAGACGCCCCGGTGTGGCCACCAGAATGTCGACACCTTTTTTCAGGCGGCTGATCTGCGGGTTCATG
>JBBIGT010000085.1:0-10224 GCA_037447395.1 Comamonadaceae bacterium
CAGGCCTTGCGCGTGCAAGGCCAACAAGGTCGCGTAGACCTCGACGTAGCCTTCGCACGGCAGCAGCCAGGCCAGGCTGGGGCCCTGGATGCTGGGCTCCAGCGCGGCCAGCGCCGCACGGTCGAGCGGCTGCGGCTGGTGGGCCGCGTCGGCCTTGCTCTGCAGCAAACTGACCAGCCGCTGCGCTGCGCCGGCGTCGCCACGGTGCGCCACCAGCAGGCTGCCGTCGAAATGGCAAACCGGTCCGACACCCAGGCCAGCGGTGAGGTCCGGCCAGAGCTGGCACGAGCGCAGCCCCAAGCGAAACACGTCTTCGTTGCCGCGGTCCAATTCAGCCACCGGGCTGAGCATGCCCGCAGCACTCCAGGCCGCGCCGGTACTGCCAGAAGTCTCGAACGGGCCGGGGTCGCGCGCGACATCAAACACGTCGACACGATGCCCGGCGGCGCTCAGGCGCAACGCCAGAAGGCGGCCGAGCAAACCCGCGCCTGCGATACCAATCTGCATGACGGTCTCCTTGCTGTGCCTGGCTCAAGACCGCCGTTCGGCGTGGATGGGAACGTAGAGCTCGCCGCCGGCACCCTTGAATTCCTGCGCCTTGGCCGCCAGAGCAGCGTCCAGCGCCTGCGCCTCGCCAACGCCCTGCGCGCGGGCAAATTCCCGCACCTCCTGGGTGATCTTCATGCTGCAAAACTTGGGCCCGCACATGCTGCAGAAATGCGCCACCTTGGCGCTGTCTTTGGGCAGCGTCTCGTCGTGAAAGTCGCGCGCGGTGTCGGGGTCGAGCGACAGGTTGAACTGGTCCATCCAGCGGAACTCGAAGCGCGCCTTGCTCAGGGCGTCGTCACGCGCACGCGCTCCCGGGTGGCCTTTGGCTACGTCGGCGACGTGCGCGGCGATCTTGTAGGTGATGATGCCGGTCTTGACGTCGTTGCGGTCGGGCAAGCCCAGATGCTCCTTGGGCGTGACGTAACACAGCATGGCCGTGCCAAACCAGCCGATCATGGCCGCACCGATGCCGCTGGTGATGTGGTCGTAACCAGGGGCGATGTCCGTGGTCAGCGGCCCCAGCGTGTAGAACGGGGCCTCACCGCAGTGCTTGAGCTGCTCGGTCATGTTGGCCTGCACCAGGTGCATGGGTACGTGCCCCGGGCCTTCGATCATCACCTGCACGTCTTGCGCCCAGGCCTTGTTTGTCAGCTCGCCCAAGGTGCGCAGCTCGGCAAACTGCGCGTCGTCGTTGGCGTCGGCGCCGGAGCCGGGGCGCAGGCCGTCGCCCAGCGAGAAGCTCACATCGTAGGCCTTCATGATCTCGCACATCTCGTCGAAGTGCGTGTACAAAAAGTTCTCGCGGTGGTGCGCCAGGCACCACTTGGCCATGATCGAGCCGCCGCGCGAGACGATGCCGGTCACCCGCTCGGCCGTCAGCGCAATGTACGCCAGACGCACGCCCGCATGCACGGTGAAGTAATCCACCCCCTGCTCGGCCTGTTCGATGAGCGTATCGCGGAAGATGTCCCAGCTGAGATCCTCGGCGACGCCGCCGACCTTTTCCAGCGCCTGGTAAATCGGCACCGTGCCGATGGGCACCGGGCTATTGCGCACAATCCAGTCGCGCGTGGTGTGGATGTTGCGTCCAGTGGACAAATCCATCACCGTATCGGCGCCCCAGCGAATCGCCCAGACCAGCTTTTCCACCTCTTCGTCGATGCTCGAGGTCAGCGCCGAATTGCCGATGTTGGCGTTGACCTTGACCAGAAAATTGCGGCCAATGACCATCGGTTCGATCTCGGGGTGGTTGATGTTGGCCGGGATGATGGCGCGCCCGCGGGCCACCTCGTCGCGTACAAACTCGGGCGTGACGATCAGCGGGGTGGCTGCACCAAAGCTGTTACCGGCCAGGCGGCGCTCGCGCGCGGCGTTGCTCTGGTACGGTGCCGCCCACTGCAGGTTCTGGTTTTCACGCAGCGCGACGAATTCCATCTCCGGGGTGACGATGCCGCGCCGGGCGTAGTGCATCTGCGTCACGTTGGCGCCGGTGCGGGCACGCCGTGGCGTGCGTTGCAGACCGGCGCACTGCTGGCGCAGCGCCGCCAGGGCTTCGTTGGCGGTGCCTTTTTGCCCATCGTCCAGCGCCACGCGCGCGCGCCCGGCGTAGCTTTCGCTATCGCCACGCGCGCCAATCCAGGCGCCGCGCACGCTGGCCAGACCGGCACGCACGTCAATCGGTGCGGCCGGGTCGGTATACGGCCCCGAGGTGTCGTAGACGCTGACGCGCTCGCCGTTGCTTAAGGCAATCTCGCGCAGTGGCACACGGATGTCGCTTTTGCTACCCGTTTGATAGCGCTTGATCGAAGCAGGAAGTGGATCACGAGTGAGCGCGATAAAGTTGGCCAGGGTATCGGGGGCGTTCATGGGCATCCTTTGGTTGCGCCCGTCAGGTGGATGACACCGCCCCGCCAAACTTGAACAAGCCGCGCCAGGACGGATCCTGGGCGAATGGCTTGGCACTTCTTACGCTGGTATGAACCAGATCAAGTTCACGGGTTCGGAATCCATCTCAGCGCATCCATTGCGCACCCCGGGCAAGGCAAAGTGTAGCGCGCCAGCCAGCGTCATCCATCCAAGTCGTCCACTACACTTCGGCCGCGTCGTTCAATCCACCCGGGCCTGGCGCCCTTATTGCGGAGACTTGTTGTGCAACTCGTTTGTCTTGACCTCGAAGGCGTTCTGGTGCCGGAAATCTGGATCGAATTTTCCAAGCGCACCGGCATCCCGGCGCTGGCGCGCACCACGCGCGACGAACCCAATTACGACAAGCTGATGTGCTTTCGGCTGGACCTGCTCAAACAGCACAAGCTGGGGCTGCCCGACATTCAAAAAGTGATTTCCGAGATGGGCCCCATGCCCGGTGCGCGCGAATTTCTGGACGCGCTGCGGCGCGACTACCAGGTGATCATTTTGTCCGACACGTTTTACGAATTTGCCATGCCCTTGATGGCGCAATTGGGCATGCCGACGCTGTTTTGCCATCAACTCGAAGCCGACGCCAACGGTTTCTTGGTGGCCTACCACCTGCGCATGGCAAACCAGAAAAAAGAAGCGGTGCAGCGCTTCAAGGAACTGCGCTTCAAGGTCATCGCCGCGGGCGATTCGTACAACGACACGGCGATGCTGGGCGAAGCGCACGCGGGCATTCTGTTTCACCCCCCGCAAAACGTGATCGACGAGTTCCCGCAGTTTCCGGTGACGATGAACTACGCCGAACTGCGCGCGCAGATCGACCAAGCGGCACGCACCCTCGCCTGAGCGCGGTGCGACCGGCGACCGACCATCAGCCGCCAGGCAAGTCAAACAGCCCGGCACCGACCGGCGTCGCCGGTGGCGTCACGCCCAGATGCCGATACGCCGCCAGCGTGGCGATGCGCCCACGCGGCGTGCGCTGCAGAAAGCCCTGCTGAATCAGGTACGGCTCGATCACGTCCTCAATGGTGCCGGGTTCTTCGCCAATGCTGGCGGCAATGTTGTCCAGCCCGACCGGGCCACCGTCAAAGCGGTGGATCACAGCCTCAAGCAATTTGCGATCCATCAGGTCAAAACCTTGCGGATCGACGTCGAGCATGGCCAAGGCGCAACTGGCGATGTCATGCGTGATGACGCCGGCGCCCTTGACGTCGGCGTAGTCGCGCACGCGGCGCAGCAGCCGGTTGGCAATACGCGGCGTGCCACGCGCGCGCCGGGCAATCTCAAAACCCCCTGGCTCGTCAGTCGGCACGCCCAGCAGTCCAGCGCTGCGCTTGACGATGCGCGCCAACTCTTCGGCGCTATAAAACTCCAGCCGGGCGACGATGCCAAAACGGTCGCGCAGCGGGTTGGTCAACATGCCGGCACGGGTCGTGGCGCCGACCAGCGTAAACGGCTGCAGGTCCAGCTTGATCGAGCGCGCCGCCGGGCCTTCGCCGATCATGATGTCGATCTTGTAGTCTTCCAGCGCCGGGTACAAAATTTCTTCGACGACCGGGCTCAGGCGGTGAATTTCGTCGATGAAGAGCACGTCGTTCTTTTCCAGATTGGTCAGCAGCGCCGCCAGATCTTTGGGTTTTTCCAGCACCGGGCCACTGGTCTGGCGCAGGTTCACGCCCAGCTCGGCGGCGATGATGTGCGAGAGCGTCGTCTTGCCCAGCCCCGGGGGGCCAAACAGCAGCACGTGATCGAGCGCCTCGGCGCGTTTGCGCGCCGCACCAATAAAAATCTGCAGCTGCTCGCGCGCCTTGGCCTGGCCAACGTATTCGTCCAGCAGCTTGGGCCGCAAGGCGCGCTCGACGGCCTCTTCGCCGGGCGACGCCGGCGCGTTGGACACCACCCGCTTGGCTGGTGCGGGGACAAAATCATCGGTCTGAATGCTCACGTCGGGCTCACGATTACAAGGGCTACGGCAGGGCGCCCACTATAGCGTTGAAGAAGGCCTGACTTCAGTGGCTATTGCCGTTCAAGCCGCCGCCGGTTTCAGCCGATAAGATGCCAACCACCTGATTCGCGTCGCGCCAGCGGCGCCGGCACCGTCATGCAACATCCAATTCGTCTCGGCAAAATCGTTTTGTTGGTCTGGACCGGCAGCTTGTGCTGGGCGGCCGGCGCCGCCACGGCCACCCACGACCACGCCGGCGCCAACGCACCGGCCGTCAAAGCCAGCGCGCCAGCGAAGGCGCTCGCCGAGCATGCGGCGGCCACGGCCGATGCCGAGAAGCCGGCACCGATCATTGACCTGAAAAAAGCTATTCGTGAGCAGATCCTTGGCAAGTCCAAGTTGACCCTGGTCGTCAGTGAAAAGCCCGGCGCCGCCGCGTCTGGCGCAGCGCCGGCCAGCAAACCAGCCGGCAAACCCATTGCCCGGGACCACACGGCGCCTGGCCAGTCCATCGCACATGACGCTGCGGCGCCAGCGGCGCATGCCGCAGCGACCGCGCCGGCAGTCGCCCACCCGTTGGCCGTCGCGGTCCAGCCCAAGAAGGCGATGACCGTTGTCGTCAACCCGCGCGCCAGCCGCGACTACATCCGTGCCAAGGCCGCCGCGCTGGTGGGTCACGACGCCGCTGAGCCGGCCCACGACGCCGCCGGTCATGGCGGCGCTGCCCATTGGTCTTACGCCGGCGCCACCGGTCCGCAGGCGTGGGCTCAGCTCGATCCCGAATTTGCCACTTGCGCGGCCGGACAACGCCAGTCACCGATCAACATCGAAGACAGCTACACGCTCAAAGGACCGGCCGAGCCACTGCAGTTCAACTACACACCAGCCAACGGCACCGTCATCAACAACGGCCACACCATCCAAGTCGAGGTGCAAGGCACCAACACGCTGGCGGTGCGCGGGTCGGTCTACACGCTGGTGCAACTGCACTTTCACTCGCCGTCTGAAGAGCAGGTGAACTACCGGCACTTCGCCATGGTCGCGCATCTGGTGCACAGGAATGCCGAAGGCCAACTCGCCGTGGTGGCGGTGTTGCTTGACCCGGGTGAGGCCAGCGCCTTCATCGACAAGGTCTGGACGTACATGCCACTGGACGTCAACGATCAGGTGCGCATGCCCCCGGCCCTGCTCAACCCGGCCGAACTGCTGCCGCCAGACCAGCGCTATTACCAGTTCATCGGTTCGCTGACGACGCCGCCGTGTACCGAAGGCGTGCTGTGGCTGGTGCTTAAACAACCGGTGCAGATCAGTCCGGCGCAATTGCGCCTGTTCCAGCAGCTATACCCGCACAACGCCCGGCCAGTGCAAGCCGTCAACAACCGCCCGGTGCGCAACGCGCAGTAAGCCCAACCGCGGCGACCCGGCAACCGCGTTACTTGGTCAGACTTTTCAGCGCCAATTTGATGCCGTCGCTGACGCCGACGTCGCCAGGCAGCGCCTTGAGTGCCGCGGCCCCTTCCCGGTCGCTGTAACCCAGCGCCAGCAGCGCTTGCAGGATATCGGACTGCACGTCATGGGCAACGTTGGCGACCACACCGATGTCGCCCGCCAGTTTGCCTTTGAGCTCAAGCAGCAGGCGCTCGGCGGTCTTTTTGCCGATGCCGGGCACCTTGACCAGGCGGCCCAGCTCCTGAAGCGTCACCGCCTGTGCCAGCTCCGCCACACTCAGCCCCGACAACACGGCAAGGGCCGTGCGCGGGCCGACGCCGCTGACCTTGACCAGTTGCCGGAACGTCTCGCGCTCGGCGCTGCTGGCAAAGCCGTACAGGACTTGCGCGTCCTCGCGCACGACAAAGTGCGTCAACAGGCTGACCCGGGCGCCGACATCGGGCAGGTTGTAAAACGTGCTCATCGGCACCAGCACTTCGTAGCCGACGCCGTGGCAGTCGACAATGACCTGCGGCGGGTTCTTGCTGTCGAGTGTGCCGCTGAGTTTGCCGATCATTTTTTGCCTATCATGGTGAACATTTTTCCGGAATTATCAACGTGATTCTTCGCCACATTTTTTCGCCGCCCAACAACACCCGCCTGAGCCATTTGTGCGGCCCGATGGACGCGCATCTGCGCACCATCGAGACTGCGCTGCAGGTCAAAATTGCTCACCGCCACGAGCAGTTCAAGGTCGACGGGCTGAAGGTCAACGCGCAGCGCGCCATGGACACACTGCAAGCACTGTACGAGCTGGCCGCCCGCCCGATCGAGCCGCGTACGGTGCAGCTGATGCTCGCCGGTGACGGCGACTCCGACGGCGGCGTCAACCCGTCGCTGAAGACGCGTCGTGCCGACCTGAAACCGCGCACCATGAATCAGGCGCATTACCTGGACTGCATCGCCAGCCACGACATCACCCTGGGCATTGGCCCGGCGGGCACCGGCAAGACCTATCTGGCCGTGGCGATGGCCGTCGACGCCTTGCAGCGCAGCACCGTGCAGCGCATCGTACTGACGCGCCCGGCGGTCGAGGCCGGTGAGCGTCTGGGTTACCTGCCCGGCGACCTGGCACAAAAGATCGATCCGTACCTGCGCCCGCTATACGACGCGCTGTACGACCTGATGGGCTTTGACGCGGTGCAAAAAGCGCTGGAGCGCCAGAGCATCGAGATCGCGCCGCTGGCCTTCATGCGCGGACGCACGCTCAACACCGCCTTTGTCATACTGGACGAAGCGCAGAACACCACGCCCGAGCAGATGAAGATGTTCCTGACCCGCATTGGCTTTGGCTCCAAGGCCGTGGTCACCGGCGACGTCAGCCAGATCGATCTGCCCAGCGAGCAACTCAGTGGCTTGATCGACGCCGAGCGCGTGCTCCAGGGCGTCGACGGTATCGCCCTGTGCCGCCTGACCAGCGCCGACGTAGTGCGCCACCCGCTGGTGGCGCGCATCGTCGACGCCTACGACCGCCCTGGGCGCACCGCGCCAGCGCCGGTGCCGCGCCGGCGCTCGACCTGATCAGTCCGCGACAATCGGCGCATGAACCATCTGCAACATTGGGGCGACACGCTGCGCCTGCTGGTTGAAGTGCTTGGCACTGCGGCGTTCGCCTTGTCAGGTGTACTCGAAGGCGCGCGCAAGCGGCTCGACGCCGTCGGCATCTTTGTCGTCGGTTTTCTGGCGGCATTTGGCGGTGGCACGCTGCGCGATTTGTTGCTCGACGAGCGGCCGTTTTTTTGGGTGCGCCACGTCGAGATGCTGTGGGGCGTGTTGGCCATCTGCCTGCTGTGCATGCTGTTTTTGCGCCGCCACCACATCGACACCACGCTGCGCGGCATTGCTGTCCCCGACGCGCTGGGCCTGGGCCTGTTTACCGCCACCGGCGTGCACCAGGCGCTGACCGCCGGCATGCCAGCGCTGGTGGCGGTGCTGATGGGCTTGATCACCGGCGTCTTTGGCGGCGTGCTGCGTGACATTGTCTGCAACCAAATCCCCGCCACCTTCAGCGACCACCGACCCTACGCCGTGTGCTCCTTTATTGGTGCCTGGGCTTACGTGGGCCTCTGGTTTGGCGGCGCGCCGGGCTGGCTGGCGCTGCTGGCCTGCCTGGGCGTCAGCGCCGGTCTGCGCTGGCTGGCCTTGTGGCGCGATTGGCAACTACCCGCCTGGCATATCTGAACCGCGCACCGGAGGCCCCATGTTCAACCCTTCGCAGGAAGACGTTCGCCGTTTTTTTTGTTCGGTCCATGCCAAGGCACAAGCTGGCCAGGCGATGCAACCGATCGAGACGCTGGCAGCGCTGTGGATCGACGAGCACCCCGAGCACCACGCCGCCCTGGCCGACCTGGACGCCGCCCTGCGCAGCGTCGGGCAAGCCGAGCAAGACCAGAGCAACCCGTTTTTGCATTTGTCGATGCACTTGTCGATCAGCGAGCAATGCAGCATCGACCAGCCGCGCGGCATTCGTCAGGCGGTGGAGTTGCTGACGCACCGACTCGATTCATTGCACGACGCGCACCACGAGGTGATGGAATGCCTGGGGCAAATGCTCTGGGAGAGCCAACGCGCTGGCCGCCCCCCCGACGGGCAAAACTACGTCGCCAGCGTGCAGCGACAGGCGACGCGCGATTGAACGCGCCACCACCAATGGATTACTTGACGCGGCCGCGCTGCACCGTCTGCAGTTCGCTGGGCAAACTGGCCACGTAATCGGCCAGCACTTTCAGCTCGGCGTTAGAAAACTGCCCGGCAATGCCGCCCATGATCGGGTTGCCGCGGCCGATCAACGGTTTGTTGGTGGTTTTGTACGCCTTCAAAGCCACGTAAAGATAGTCAGCATGCTGGCCGGCGATTCGCGGGTAAGTCGGCGCGATCGGCTTGCTGAAGTTGGCGCCGTGGCACGACGTGCAACCCGCCTTGGCCACCAGCGCAGCGGCCGGCGCTGGCGCGGCGGCGGCGGTCTCAGGCACGCTGGCGCCGGTACCGGTCGACTCGTAGTACGCCGCCAGATCAGCCATGTCCTGCTCGCTCAGGGTTGAGGCGATGGCGCGCATCGACGGGTGCTTGCGCTCACCGCTGCGATACGCATGCAAGGCCGCGGCCAGGTAACCGGCACTCTGCCCGGAGAGTTTGGGCACCTTGTGCGTCTCGGGGAACGCGGTATGGAAACCCTTGATACCATGGCAGCCAATGCACAATGCGTTTTTCTTCGAACCCGCCAACGCGTCACCCTGCAGGTCTTGTGCCTGGGCTGGAAACGAAAAGCCGGCAACCGCCAGCGCAAAAAACGTGATGAATTTGTTCATTTTGCAAAAAATAGGGCTAAACCAGTCAACGTTTGACAAATGTCAAAGAATTATAGGGACGCATTGGGCAATCGCCAGTTGGCGTAAACCCGATGCCCGCACCCGTTTTTTTCGGACCTCTCCATGAAATTTCACGGCACCCCCGACTACATTGCCACCGACGACCTGATGCTCGCCGTCAACGCCGCCATCACCTTGCAACGCCCGCTGCTGGTCAAAGGCGAACCCGGTACCGGCAAGACCATGCTGGCCGAGGAAGTGGCTACTGCGCTCGATATGCCGCTGCTGCAATGGCACATCAAAAGCACCACCAAGGCACAGCAAGGCCTGTACGAATACGACGCGGTGAGCCGCCTGCGCGACTCGCAACTGGCCGACGTCGACGGCGGCGAGCGGGTCAAGAACATCCACAACTACATCGTCAAGGGCGTGCTGTGGCAGGCCTTTACCGCCGAGCAGCCGGTGGCGCTGCTGATCGACGAGATCGACAAGGCCGACATCGAATTCCCCAACGACCTGCTGCGTGAAATCGACCGCATGGAGTTTTACTGCTACGAGACGCGCGAGTTGATCCGTGCCAGGCACCGCCCGCTGGTGTTCATCACCTCCAACAACGAAAAGGAGTTACCCGACGCGTTCTTGCGCCGCTGCTTCTTCCACTACATCAAGTTCCCCGATGCGGCGACCATGAAGCAGATTGTGGACGTGCACTTCCCCGGCCTGAAAGCCGACTTGCTCAGCGCCGCGATGAAAACTTTTTTTGACGTGCGCAACCTGCCGGGCCTGAAGAAGAAGCCTTCCACCAGCGAATTGCTGGACTGGCTCAAGCTGCTGATGGCGCAGGACATTCCCGCCTCGGTCTTGCAAACGCAGGACGACAAGGTGGCGGTGCCACCGCTGGTGGGCGCGCTGCTGAAAAACGAGCAGGACGTGACGCTGTTTGAGAAACTGGTGTTCATGCAGAGCCGCAACCGGTAAATTGCTTTTTTGGTTACAGGCAAGGCGTGAAGACATCCCTTC
>JBBIGT010000086.1:0-10211 GCA_037447395.1 Comamonadaceae bacterium
GCATCACCGTCAAGCTCATCGCCCCGATCGCCATGGAAGAAGGCCTGCGCTTCGCCATCCGTGAAGGTGGCAAGACCGTCGGCGCCGGCGTCGTGGCCAAGGTGATTGCGTAAGCATTGATTGGAGTTAACAAGAATCGTAGGGGCATAGCTCAATTGGCAGAGTGTCGGTCTCCAAAACCGAAGGTTGTAGGTTCGATTCCTACTGCCCCTGCCACCTGATTGGGTTACCAGGTGGCGTCAAAAGCCCGCTGTGTGAGCAGCGGGCTTGCGCGTCTGTAGTACGCGCTGCATCGTGCAGGTCGTCCATCGAGGCGCAAGAACAAAACTGACCATGGCTACTTCTCAAATTCAGACCGTCAACACCACCGCGGACAAGGCCAAGCTGGCTGCTGCGGCGGCTTTGGTGGCGGTGTCGCTGGTGGCGTATTACGCGTTGAGCAAACAGGGGGCCTTGTTTCAGTGGCTCGGTTTGCTGGCGGGTTTGGCGGTGGCGGTGGTGGTGTTTCTGACGTCTGAGTCGGGCAAGGCCTTGCTGGCTTTTGGCCAGGAGTCGACCAAGGAAATCAAAAAAGTGGTCTGGCCAGCGCGTCGCGAGGCGATTCAGATGACCTTGTACGTGTTTGGTTTTGTTTTTGTCATGGCCTTGTTTCTGTGGTTGGCCGACAAGACGCTTGAGTGGTTTTTTTACGATCTGATTCTGGGATGGAAAAAATAATGACCGACATCGTCGAATCCGCTGAGTCGAGCCAACCGACTGCCGTGCAGGTGCTGACGACGGCGCCGACCAACCCCGATTTGCGCTGGTACGTCGTGCATGCCTATTCGGGCATGGAAAAGGCCGTCGAGCGCAACATCATCGAGCGCATCAACCGCTCAGGGATGCAGTCGAAATTTGGTCGCATCCTGGTGCCGGTAGAAGAGGTTGTCGAAATCAAGAACGGGCAAAAACGCACCACCGAGCGCAAGTTTTTCCCAGGCTACGTGTTGGTCGAAATGGTCATGGATGACGACACCTGGCATCTGATCAAGCACACCAACAAGGTCACCGGTTTTGTCGGTGGCGGCAAGATGCGGCCGTCGCCCATCTCTGAATCTGAAGTACAGAAGATCGTCAGTCAGATGCAGGAGGGTACCGACAAGCCGCGCCATAAGGTGGAGTTTGTCGTCGGTGAATTCGTGCGCGTCAAAGAAGGCCCGTTTGCCGACTTCAATGGCTCAGTTGAAGAAGTCAATTACGACAAGAGCAAGGTACGCGTGGCGGTAACGATTTTTGGTCGTTCAACACCGGTTGAGCTGGAGTTTTCGCAGGTCGAGAAAACCTGATTCGACGGGATTGGCGAGATTTTGCGGGTCAGTCCAGTTGCGCAGCAATGGACTCTGACCACAACTGATTTAGAGAGTGGTTCGTGTTTTTCGACTCGACACGAACGTCAGAAGTGAGTCGTTAACTACGGGGAGCTGCGGTTTGCACAAGGCAAGCCACGGCGTCAACACCCGCAAGGAGTAAAGCATGGCGAAAAAAATCGTCGGTTTTGTCAAGCTGCAAGTGCCAGCTGGTAAAGCCAATCCATCCCCCCCGATCGGCCCGGCTCTGGGTCAACGTGGTTTGAACATCATGGAGTTTTGCAAGGCGTTCAACGCGCAAACCCAGGGTGTCGAGCCGGGTCTGCCGTTGCCGGTGGTGATCACCGCTTTTGCCGACAAGAGCTTCACCTTTGTGATCAAGTCGCCGCCGTCGTCGGTGCTGATCAAAAAGGCGGCGAAGATCGATAAGGGCTCGCCCGTGGCCAACAAGACCAAGGTCGGCAAGGTCACACGCGCCCAGCTCGAGGAAATCGCCAAGACCAAGATGAAAGATTTGACTGCGGCCGACATGGATGCCGCCGTCCGTACCATCGCCGGCTCCGCCCGGTCGATGGGTGTCACCGTGGAGGGCGTGTAAATGACCCAGCTCACCAAAAAGCAAAAGGCTTTGCAAGGCAAGGTCGACAGCGGCAAGTTGTACGCCATCGCTGACGCGCTGACTTTGGTCAAGGAATGCGCGACCGCCAAGTTCGATGAATCCATCGACGTGGCCGTGCAGCTTGGCATCGATGCCAAGAAGTCTGACCAAGTCGTGCGTGGCGCCGTCGTGCTGCCCAACGGCACTGGCAAGACCAAGCGCGTGGCCGTCTTTGCCCAGGGCGCCAAGGCGGAAGAAGCCAAGGCCGCCGGTGCCGATATCGTCGGTATGGACGACCTGGCGGCTCGCGTCAAGGCGGGTGACATGCCGTTTGACGTGGTGATTGCCGCGCCGGACGCCATGCGTGTCGTCGGTACCTTGGGTCAGGTTTTGGGCCCGCGTGGTTTGATGCCCAACCCCAAGGTTGGTACCGTCACCCCCGACGTGGCCGGTGCGGTGCGCAACGCCAAGGCCGGCCAGGTGCAGTTCCGTGTCGACAAGGCTGGTATCGTGCATTCGACCATTGGCCGTCGCTCTTTTGATACCGACAAGTTGCAAGGCAACCTGGCGGCGCTGGTCGACGCCTTGAACA
The DNA here is from genome assembly GCA_037447395.1 of Comamonadaceae bacterium. Lineage (GTDB taxonomy): Bacteria > Pseudomonadota > Gammaproteobacteria > Burkholderiales > Burkholderiaceae_C > Rhodoferax. Next base: position 2,537 of record JBBIGT010000086.1, read on the forward strand.
AGGCCAAGCCGGCAACCAGCAAGGGCCAGTATTTGCGCAAAGTTGCGGTTTCGAGCACGATGGGCGTTGGCGTTCGCGTCGACCTGCAAACCGTCGCCGCTTGATCGAAGAATTTGGGTTGACCGCAAGGTTGACCCGACGTGGTGGGTTGCAGCGGTAGCAATACTGCTGTGAGCCATCCAAGACCGTTGGTGTGCAGTTTGCTTTGGCGGGCGTGCACTTAATGAGACAAGCCAACGCAGATGGCGATCCCGCTGCCCAAGAGTTGCAAGATTTCTTGACAGTTGGTCGCTGACATGAGGCGTGTACAGAGACGGTTATCCCCGTCAAAAGACACATATTGAAGGAGTTGACCTTGAGTTTGAATCGCAGTGAGAAAGAAGCGGTCATCAGTGATGTGACTGGCCTCGCCGCCAAAGCTCAAACGCTCGTGATGGCGGAATACCGGGGTATCACGGTGGCCGACATGACCAGATTGCGCGCCAACGCGCGCAGCAACGGCGTCAGCCTGAGTGTGTTGAAAAACACCTTGGCGCGTCGTGCTGTGGCGGGTAGCGGCTTTGCGGTGGTGTCCGACCAGATGACCGGTCCGCTGATCTATGGCTTTTCCGAAGATGCAGTGGCCGCCGCCAAGGTGGTGGCCGAGTTTGCCAAGACCAACGACAAGTTGGTCATTCGCGGCGGTGCATACGGTGGCAAAGCTCTGGACGTCAACGGCGTGAAACAACTGGCCAGCATTCCGTCCAAGGAAGTGTTGCTGGCACAGTTGCTGGGCTTGATGCAGTCGCCGATCTCGCGCACCGCGCGCGTGCTGGCGGCTTTGGCAGAGCAAAAAGGCGGTGGCGTGGCCGCCGTCGAGGCTGTTGCCGCGTGATGCTGGCGACCGATTAAGTTAAACAATTGTTAGGAAATCAAAATGGCATTCGATAAAGACGCATTTTTGACCGCGCTGGACAGCATGACGGTCATGGAACTCAACGACCTGGTGAAAGCCATCGAAGAGAAGTTTGGTGTAAGCGCTGCAGCCATGGCTGCACCGGCTGCTGGCGGCGGCGCTGCGGCACCGGCTGCGGAAGAAAAGACCGAATTCAACGTCGTCCTGCTGGAAGCCGGCGCCAACAAGGTGTCGGTCATCAAGGCGGTGCGTGAAATCACCGGTCTGGGTCTGAAGGAAGCCAAAGACATGGTCGACGGCGCTCCGAAGAACGTCAAGGAAGGCGTTGCCAAGGCTGACGCCGACGCCGCCTTGAAGAAACTGGTGGAAGCTGGTGCCAAGGCCGAACTCAAGTAATTGACGTTTGGTTCAGGGCTGGAGTGCTGTCAAAGGCCTCCAGCCTTTGGTGTTTTTGAAGAACACACCGCAAAGCCGCCAGCCGGCAGTTTTGCAGTGTCTTCTCACCCCGACAGAAGAAGATGCCTTGGTTCGGATCGCCCGCCCGGTGCGATCGTCCGCCATTGATTGGTAGCGGCCAATCGCCAAGAAAGCAGTCGCCCAGAGGCCGTCAGGCTTCCCATTGCCCGGAGATTTCATGGCTTACACATACACCGAACGCAAACGAATTCGCAAGAGCTTTGGCAGCCGCGACAGCGTGCTGACGATTCCCTATCTTTTGCAAATGCAAAAAGACGCCTACACGGCGTTTTTGCAGGCCGACGTGGCCCCCAAACAGCGCGCCATCGAGGGGCTGCAAGCGGCCTTCGAGGCCGCCTTCCCGATCGTTTCGCACAACGGTTTTGTCGAAATGAAGTACCTCGAGTACACGCTGGCCAAGCCTGCTTTCGACGTGCGCGAATGCCAGACCCGCGGCCTGACCTTCGCCTCGGCGGTGCGCGCCAAGGTGCAATTGATCATTTATGACCGTGAAGCCTCGACGTCGCAGAACAAGGTCGTCAAGGAGGTCAAAGAGCAAGAGGTCTACATGGGCGAGGTGCCGCTGATGACCGACAAGGGCTCGTTCGTGATCAACGGCACCGAGCGCGTTATCGTCAGCCAGTTGCACCGCTCGCCTGGCGTGTTCTTCGAGCACGACAAGGGCAAGACGCACAGCTCGGGCAAGTTGTTGTTTTCGGCACGCGTCATTCCCTACCGTGGTTCCTGGCTCGACTTCGAATTCGACCCCAAGGACATCCTGTACTTCCGGGTCGACCGTCGGCGCAAGATGCCGGTGACGATTCTGCTCAAGGCCATCGGTTTGAACAACGAGTCGATCCTGGCGAACTTCTTCGTCAACGACAACTTCCGCCTGATGGATAGCGGCGCCCAGATGGAATTTGTGGCGGAGCGTCTGCGCGGCGAAATCGCCCGTTTCGACATCACCGACAACCACGGCAAGGTGATCGTCGCCAAAGAAAAGCGCATCACCGCGCGGCATACGCGCGAGTTCGAGCAATCGGCCACGACGCACATCTCGGTGCCGGAAGACTTTTTGCTCGGTCGGGTGGTGGCGCGCAACATCGTCGACGCTGAAACCGGTGAAATTCTGGCCAAGGCCAACGAGGAACTGACCGAAGTGCTGCTGAAAAAATTGCGCAGCGCCGGCGTGCAGGAACTTGCCTGCATTTACACCAACGAACTCGACCAGGGCGCCTACATCTCGCAGACGCTGCGTACCGACGAAACCGTTGACGAATTTGCCGCCCGTGTGGCCATCTACCGCATGATGCGCCCGGGCGAGCCTCCGACGGAAGACGCCGTCCAGGCCTTGTTCCAGCGGCTGTTCTACAACCCCGACACCTACGATCTGTCGCGCGTGGGCCGCATGAAATTCAACGCCAAGATGGGCCGCCCCGAGTCGACCGGCCCGATGGTGCTGACCAACGAGGACATTCTGGCGGTGGTGAAGATCCTGGTCGACCTGCGTAACGGCCACGGTGAGGTCGACGACATCGACCACTTGGGCAACCGCCGCGTGCGCTGCGTTGGCGAGCTGGCCGAGAACCAATACCGCGTCGGTCTGGCGCGCATTGAGAAGGCCGTCAAGGAGCGTCTGGGTCAAGCCGAGCAAGAGCCATTGATGCCGCACGACCTGATTAACAGCAAGCCCATCTCGGCGGCGCTCAAGGAGTTCTTTGGCGCCTCGCAGTTGAGCCAGTTCATGGACCAGACCAACCCGTTGTCCGAGATCACCCACAAACGCCGGGTTTCTGCTCTTGGTCCAGGCGGTTTGACGCGTGAGCGCGCTGGCTTTGAGGTGCGCGACGTGCACGTCACCCATTACGGCCGCGTCTGCCCGATTGAAACCCCCGAAGGCCCGAACATCGGTCTGATCAACTCGCTGGCGCTGTACGCCCGCCTGAACGACTACGGCTTCATTGAAACGCCGTACCGTCGCGTCGTCGACGGCAAGGTAACGATGGACATCGACTACCTGTCGGCCATCGAAGAAGGCAAATTCGTCATCGCCCAGGCCAACGCGGCACTCGCCAAAGACGGCCAGTTAACCGGCGACCTGGTCTCGGCGCGTGAAGCGGGCGAGTCGATCATGGTCACGCCCGACCGCGTGCAATACATGGACGTGTCGCCGGCGCAGATCGTCTCGGTGGCGGCATCGCTGGTGCCGTTCCTCGAGCACGACGACGCCAACCGCGCCTTGATGGGCGCCAACATGAGCCGCCAAGCGGTGCCCGTGCTGCGTCCGGAAAAACCGATGGTCGGTACCGGTATCGAGCGCGTCGCCGCCGTTGACTCGGGCACCGTGGTGGTGGCAACCCGGGGTGGCGTGGTCGATTACGTCGACGCCACCCGCGTGGTGATTCGCGTCAACGACGCCGAAGCGCAGGCCGGTGAAGTCGGTGTCGACATCTACAACCTGATCAAGTACCAGCGGTCCAACCAGAACACCAACATTCACCAGCGTCCGGTGGTCAAAAAAGGTGACAAGCTGGCCAAGGGCGACGTCATTGCCGACGGCGCCTCCACCGACCTGGGTGAACTGGCTCTGGGTCAGAACATGCTGATCGGCTTCATGACCTGGAACGGCTACAACTTTGAAGACTCGATTTTGATCAGCGAGCGTGTTGTTGCCGAAGACCGCTACACCTCGATCCACATCGAAGAACTCGTGGTGATGGCCCGTGACACCAAGTTGGGCGCCGAAGAAATCACCCGCGATATTCCGAACCTGAGCGAGCAGCAACTGAATCGTCTGGACGAGTCGGGCATCATTTACGTCGGCGCCGAAGTGCAGCCCGGCGACGTGCTGGTCGGCAAGGTCACGCCCAAGGGCGAGACCACGCTGACGCCCGAAGAAAAATTGTTGCGCGCCATCTTTGGTGAGAAAGCCAGCGACGTCAAAGACACCTCGCTGCGTGTCGACCAAGGCTCGCAAGGCACCGTGATTGATGTTCAGGTCTTTACCCGCGAGGGCATCACCCGCGACCGCCGCGCCCAGCAGATCATCGACGACGAACTCAAGCGCTTCCGCCTGGACCTGAACGACCAGCTGCGCATCGTTGAGGCTGACGCCTTTGATCGGATCGAGAAGTTGCTGGTCGGCAAAATCGCCAATGGCGGCCCGCAGAAGCTGGCCAAGGGCAGCAAGATCGACAAGGCGTATCTGACGTCGGTCGACAAGTTCCACTGGTTCGACGTGCGCCCGGCCGACGAAGGTGTCGCCGCGCAACTCGAGAGCATCAAGAACTCGCTCGAGCAGACGCGGCACAGCTTCGATCTGGCTTTTGAAGAAAAGCGCAAAAAGCTCACGCAAGGCGACGATCTGCCCGCGGGTGTGCTGAAAATGGTCAAGGTCTACGTGGCCGTCAAGCGCCACCTGCAACCCGGCGACAAGATGGCTGGCCGCCACGGTAACAAGGGCGTGGTATCGAAGATCGTGCCGGTGGAAGACATGCCGCACATGGCCGACGGCACGCCGTGCGACATCGTGCTCAACCCGCTGGGCGTGCCATCGCGGATGAACGTCGGACAGGTGCTGGAAGTGCACCTGGGCTGGGCTGGTAAAGGTATTGGTCAGCGCATCGGCGACATGCTGCAAGCGCAGTCGCGCGTGGCCGAGCTGCGCAAGTTCCTCGAAGAGGTCTACAACAGCACCGGTCGCAAAGAAGACCTGTCCAAGCTGTCGGACGACCAGATGCTGGAAATGGCGCACAACCTGACCACCGGGTTCCCGTTCTCGACGCCGGTGTTTGACGGCGCCACCGAAGACGAGATCCGCGCCATGCTCAAGCTGGCGTTCCCCGACGACATCGCCAAGCTCAAAGGCTTGACCGAAACGCGCACGCAGGCTTACCTGTTTGATGGCCGCACCGGTGACCGCTTCGAGCGTCCGGTGACCATCGGCTACATGCACTACCTCAAGCTGCACCACTTGGTCGATGACAAGATGCACGCCCGTTCGACCGGTCCGTACAGCCTGGTGACGCAACAGCCGCTGGGCGGCAAGGCCCAGTTTGGTGGCCAGCGTTTCGGTGAAATGGAAGTTTGGGCGCTGGAAGCTTATGGTGCTTCTTACACGCTGCAGGAAATGCTCACCGTCAAATCCGACGACGTGCAGGGCCGTACCAAGGTGTACGAGAACATCGTCAAGGGTGAGCATTCGATCGAAGCGGGCATGCCCGAGTCGTTCAACGTGCTGGTGAAAGAAATCCGCTCGTTGGGCCTGGACATCGAGCTGGAACGCTCTTAATCGTGATGCTTTGCGGGACAGACCAAGATTTGCGCAGCAAATTTGCTCTGTCCTCAACTATATAGAGGACAAATTTCATGAAATCATTACTCGACCTGTTCAAGCAATTCACGCCCGACGAGCATTTTGAGGCCATCAAGATCGGCATGGCCTCGCCCGAGAAGATCCGTTCCTGGTCTTTCGGCGAGGTCAAAAAACCCGAGACCATCAACTACCGCACCTTCAAGCCCGAGCGCGACGGTCTGTTCTGTGCCAAGATTTTTGGCCCCATCAAAGACTACGAATGTCTGTGTGGCAAGTACAAGCGCCTGAAGCACCGCGGCGTCATCTGCGAGAAGTGCGGCGTCGAAGTGACGCAGACCAAGGTGCGTCGCGAACGGATGGGTCACATCGACCTGGCCGCACCGTGCGCGCACATCTGGTTCCTGAAGAGTCTGCCCAGCCGTCTGGGCCTGGTGCTCGACATGACCTTGCGTGACATTGAGCGCGTACTCTACTTTGAAGCCTACGTCGTCACCGACCCCGGCATGACCCCGCTGAAGAAATTCAGCATCATGAGCGAGGATGACTTCGACGCCAAGTTCAAGGAATACGGCGACGAATTCCAGGCCAAGATGGGCGCCGAAGGCGTCAAGGAGCTGTTGCAGCACCTGGACATCGAAGCCGAAATCGAAAAGCTGCGCAACGACCCAACCGGCTCCGAGCTGAAGATCAAGAAGAACACCAAGCGCCTGAAGCTGCTTGAAGCGTTCAAAAAGTCGGGCATCAAGCCCGAGTGGATGGTGCTCGACGTGCTGCCCGTGTTGCCGCCCGATCTGCGGCCGTTGGTGCCGCTGGACGGCGGGCGTTTTGCCACGTCGGACCTGAACGATCTGTACCGACGCGTCATCAACCGCAACAGCCGTCTGCGCCGCCTGCTCGAACTCAAGGCGCCCGAAATCATTGCCCGCAATGAAAAGCGCATGTTGCAAGAAGCGGTTGACTCGTTGCTCGACAACGGCCGCCGCGGCAAGGCCATGACCGGCGCCAACAAGCGCGCGCTCAAATCGCTCGCCGACATGATCAAGGGCAAGGGCGGCCGCTTCCGGCAAAACCTGCTGGGCAAGCGCGTCGACTACTCCGGCCGCTCGGTGATTACCGTCGGCCCGACGCTCAAGCTGCATCAATGCGGTCTGCCCAAGTTGATGGCGCTTGAACTGTTCAAGCCCTTCATCTTTGCGCGCCTGGAGGCCATGGGCATTGCCACCACCATCAAGGCGGCCAAGAAGGAAGTCGAAACCGGCACGCCGGTGGTTTGGGACATTCTCGAAGAGGTCATCAAAGAGCACCCGGTGATGCTCAACCGCGCGCCCACCTTGCACCGCCTGGGCATTCAGGCGTTCGAGCCGATCCTGATCGAAGGCAAGGCCATCCAGCTGCACCCATTGGTTTGCGCGGCGTTCAACGCCGACTTTGACGGTGACCAGATGGCCGTGCACGTGCCGCTGTCGGTCGAGGCGCAAATGGAAGCCCGCACCCTGATGCTGGCGTCGAACAACGTGCTCTTTCCCTCCAACGGCGAACCAAGCATCGTGCCGTCGCAAGACGTGGTGCTGGGCCTGTACTACACCACCCGTGACCGTATCAATGCCAAGGGCGAAGGCCTGATCTTCTCCGACGTGCAAGAAGTGCAGCGCGCGTTTGACGCTGGTGAAGTCGAGATGAGCGCGCGCATCAACGTGCGCCTGACCGAGTACAGCAAGAACAAGCAAACCGGCGAGCTGACGCCGTCGACCAAGCTGTGGGAGACCACCGCCGGGCGTGCCTTGCTGTCAGAAATTCTGCCCAAGGGCCTGCCATTCGCGCTCATCAACAAGGCCTTGAAGAAGAAAGAAATCTCGCGCCTGATCAACGCGTCGTTTCGCAAGTGCGGCCTGAAAGACACCGTGGTGTTTGCCGACAAGCTGCTGCAATACGGCTTCCGTCTGGCCACGCGTGCCGGCATTTCGATCTCCATCGAAGACATGCTGGTGCCCACCGAGAAGCCGGGCATC
>JBBIGT010000087.1:0-10098 GCA_037447395.1 Comamonadaceae bacterium
GTAACCGTCTCGCCCGCCAGGGCCGGTGATGCCTTCCAGAATGCCGCCCACGGTGAAGGTTTTGCCATTGACCGAACCCTGCGCGTTGGTGGCTACCAGCACCACCTGGTCGCCGACCTTGACCTTCATACCCTTAGCCAGCAGCGCCGGCACCAGCACCTTGCCCGGCTCGACCAACGGTCCGGTTTTGTTGCCCTCGCTGATGCGCTGGCGCAGCGCGGGCACGGCGGCGTCTTCGGCAACTGCGTCGATACCGTTGAGACGGATGCTGCTGTTCTCAGTAAAGTTGCTGAACATGGCACCGAGCTTGACGCGTTTGGAATACGCCGCCACCGCCGGGTCGGCCTTGAGCGCGTCTTCGATCAGCCCCACCGCGCGCGGCTGCAGGCTCATGGTGAGCGGCAGGTTGTCCATGGAGGCGGTGTAGCCCTTGCGGTGCACTTGCAGGTGACCGAGCATGCTGTCGGTGATCGAGCCGACCATGGTCTGCTTGAACGAGCCCGCTGCCGCCACAAACAGCAGCAGCGCGACCACGCCCAGCGTGATCAGAAGCGCAGTGAGCAGGGTACGGCGCTGGTAACGCAACAGGTTGCGCAGGGCGAGTTTCAGGGTGGAGTTCATGCTGTGGCTCCAGGGCTTAACCGGCCGTCTTCCAGCGTGAAGGTTTGTTCAGCCTCGTGCATGATTTTGGGGTCGTGGGTGGAAAAAATGAAACTGGTGCCAAAGTCGTCGCGCATGGCTTTCATCAGGTTGAGCACCTTGTATGCGGTATCGTGGTCGAGGTTGGCGGTGGGCTCGTCGGCCAGCACCAGCTTGGGCTGCCCCACGAGGGCGCGGGCGACCGCCACACGCTGCTTTTGCCCACCCGAGAGCTGATCCGGGCGCTTGTGCGCCTGCTCGGTCATGCCCACGGCGGCGATCATCTGATTGACGCGCTCGCGGCGTTTGGCCTCGCTCCCGCCACGCACCATCAGCAAGGGGTACTCGATGTTTTCGTAGGCGCTGAGCACCGGCACCAGGTTGAAGTCCTGAAACACAAAGCCCAGGTTCTCGCCCCTGAAAGTGGCCGCCGCACTACGCGTGAGGCTGCTGACGTCGACACCGTTGACGCGCAGGCTTCCGCTGCTGGGGTGATCGAGACAACCAATCAGGTTGAGCAAGGTGGATTTGCCGCTGCCCGAAGGGCCAACAAAGGCGGCGAATGCGCCCTCGCCAATTTCAAACGTCAGCCCCTTGAGGGCGGCCACCTCCTGCTCGCCCATGCGGTAGTTTTTGGTGATATTGCTGGCTTGTATCAGTGTCATGGTGTTTGCTCCGTGTCAGCAACCACATCCAAACCATCGGCGGCGGCGCGCTGCCCCATGTCGATGGCTCTATGCAGATGCCAGTTATTTGATCAGGCCACGCGCCTTGGCGACGTCGCAGACGTTTTGGTTTGGCACATTCAGCGTCACACCTTTGTCCGTAGCGCGCTTTTGCATGGCGGTGCGATGCTCGGCTTGCACCTGAACGCATTCCTCATAGGTCTTGACCTCGCGCAGCTGATTCTGGTGGGTGGTGCGTTCCTCGGCGGTCATGAGCGTCCAGCCAGGCGTATTGCTTTGGTTAAAGCGCATACCACGCATATCGCGCGCGCCTTGGGCAGTGGACCCAGAACCCGGCCCAGCGCCCATGCTTGCTCCTTTGGCAGAGCCTGGCCCTGCGCCCATGCCTGCGCCAGGTCCGGCACCCGGTCCGTTTTGGGCCAACACCGACGCGCTCAACGCTGCGCCCAGCACGGTCGCCAATGTGATGATCTTGAAATAGCTTACGGTTTTCATGATGTTCTCCGGTTCGACTGCGGGGCGCTGCACCTGCTGCGTCCCTGAGCCATATTGCACTGCTTGCGTGTTGCCCCAGTATGTCTACAGAGACGCTTTTTGCATCGCGCTGTTGCGGTTGCGTGTGGCATTACAGTGAGTTACAAAACGCGTCGCAAATCAACGCGCATTGCATCCATGCACTGCGCGCATCACACGAAAATTCGGCCCAGCCATGGACAAACAAGACTGCATCCTGATCGTTGACGACGAACCTGAAATCCGCCGCTTGCTCACCGACTACCTCAGCCGCAACGGGTTTGAGGCAATCGCTGCCGCCGATGGGCGCGCAATGTGGCAACGGTTACAGCAACACGCGGTGGATTTGCTGGTGCTGGACCTGATGCTGCCCGGCACCGACGGCCTGACGCTGTGCCGCGACCTGCGCGCCAAGTCCAACCTGCCGGTGATCATGCTCACCGCGCGTGGCGAAGAAGCCGACCGCATCGTTGGCATTGAAATGGGCGCTGACGACTATCTGGTCAAACCGTTTAACCCGCGTGAGTTGCTCGCACGCATCAAAACCATCCTGCGCCGCACGCGCGCCCTGCCGCCCAACCTGCAACCCGATGCCAACCGTTACCTGTGCTTTGCCGGCTGGTGTCTGGACACGGCCGAGCGCGTTCTGAGCGCACCCGACGGCGTCGTGGCCCCCTTGTCCGGCGGCGAATACCGCTTGCTGCGCGTGCTGCTGGACCACCCGAACCGGGTCGTCACGCGCGACCAGTTGTTTGAAATCATCCATGGCCGCGAGGCCGAAGCCTACGAGCGTGCAGTGGATGTACAAGTCAGCCGGCTGCGCCAGCGGCTGCGCGACGACAGCCGCGATCCGCAACTCATCAAAACTGTCCGTGGTGAGGGCTATGTGCTGGCCAGCACCGTCACCGGCCAGGCTAGCTGCCCGGGGCTGCCATGCGCCTGAGCAAGAGCTTGTACGCGCGCATCGCGTTGATCCTGCTGATCGGTTTGCTGGTATCGCAAGGGATCAGCTTTTGGCTACAACTTCAGGAGCGTACAACACTTGTGCAGCAGGCGCGTGGACAGAGTTTTTCTGAACAAATTGCCAGCGCCGTGCAACTGCTCGAAGCCACTACCGCGGCGCAGCGCCAGGCAAGCGTGACGACGTTGGCGCGTGGCGGGTTGAGGGCAGAGTTTCTGACCACCGACGCGGTTCACCCCAACGCACCGCGCGGGTCGTTGCCCGCGATGTTGGCACAGCGGCGTTGCAGTGAGCGCGCGGTTCGCGTCAAAGGAAACAGGCCCGTGGGCGGCAGCACACCGGGCGCGATGGCGCGCAGCATCGACGTGCAGTTGGCCAACGGTCAATGGGTGCGTTTGACCGAACAGCTGACCCAGATGACCGCGCTGCCAGACTGGTCGGCTGTCTTGCTCGCGCAGTTGGGTTTGACCGTGGTGCTGGTGGCAGGTGTCACGCTGCTGGCGGTGCGGCAAGCCACCCAGCCCCTGACACAACTGGCGCGGGCTGCCACCCGTCTGGGTCAAGACCTCGACGCACGCGCCTTGCCCGAAAGCGGCAGCAGCGAGATGCAGCAGGCCGCCAGCGCATTCAACACCATGCAAACCCGAATTCGTGCCTTGGTACAAGAACGCGAGCGAGCGCTGGCGGCGGTATCACACGACCTGCGCACACCGTTGACACGCATGCGTTTGCGCTGTGAATTGATCGCTGACGAACAGCTGCGAACGCAGCTCGGCCACGACATCGATGCCATGGCCGCGCTGATTGACAGTACGCTGGACTATTTACGCAACCGTCAAAACCAGGAACCAGTTCGCGCGCTGGACATCAACGCCCTGCTGGCAAGCCTGAGCGACGATGCACAGGTGCAAGGACGTACCGTCACGTTGCAGGGAAGTACAGATCATTTTTACCCGGGGCGCTTATCTGGCTTGCGCAGAGCGCTACAAAATCTGATAAACAACGCATTCCAGCACGGCGCCAGCCAAGTCACTCTAGAGGTGCAGGACGAAGCACAAATGCTGCAATTGAGCGTGCTTGACGACGGCCCTGGCATAGCGCCAGAAGAGTTGGGCAAGGTGACCGAACCGTACTACCGCTGCGACAAAGCGCGCAGTACAGCCTCTGGGTCGGTTGGCTTGGGGCTGGCCATCGTGAACGATGTGGCACGCCAGCACGGCGGTACGCTCACCTTGACCAACCAGGCCGGTGGCGGACTGCGCGCGACACTTTGCCTGCCGCACAAGTCAACTCAGTGAGCAACGCTTACGCGGGCGCCATCGCATCCCAGGCGGCCAGGGCCTCGGCCACCAGCATCAGCCCCGGGCCGCCCCCCATGTAAACGCAGACACCCAGTGTCTCTTCCAGTTCGGCACGGGTGCAGCCCAACCGGTGCAATGCCTTGACGTGAAATGCGATGCAACCGCCGCAATGCTGCGTGACCCCAATGGCCAGCGCGATCAGTTCCTTGTGCTTGGCACTGACCGCACCTTCGGCCATGGCGGCCTTGGCCATCTGGCCAAAGCCGGTCATGGTCTCGCTTTGCGATTTGCGAAACGGGCCCAGGTTGTCATTGATGCTTTTCATCAAACCGATGGAATCAAACGTGCTCATGTATCACTCACTCCCGTTTGTCACGATCAACCGAACTTGGCAAACAACTTGCTGTACGGGCCTTTAAGCTTGCTGGCGGCCTCCTTGGCCGCAGCGGCATCCTGATTCAGCAAGGCGGCTTCCAGATTGTTGACCGACTGATTGACCGCTTTGAGCAAGGTGCCAAATTCGGAGTTGGCTTTCAGGTTGGCAGGCGCTTGCACTTCGAGCTGCTTGGCCAGATAACTCAGCGCGCCAGTTTGCGCCGTCAGCTGCAGCAAGCCCTTGGGCCGCGCCAGCGTCTCGGCGCCGTGGATCAGAATGACTTCCATCTGGCTGTGGTAGGCGTTCATGTGGTCGCTGAACACCACCACGTTGTTGCGCAAGCGCATGTCGGCCATCACGTCGCGCACCCGCTCGAGCGTGTTGTGTGCGGCGCTGAGTTCGCCCGCCTTGACCTGCTTGAGCGCCTGTTCGTAGACCTGGTTCACTTCGGCAACCGACGCGGCAAAGGCCGGGTCGCGGTCGTAGGGAGCCGCTGGCTTGGCGCTGAATTGGTTGGCAAGCTTGGCCCACATGTCCTGCGCCTGGGTCAAGGCTTGCAGCGCTTCGTCTTGCGACTTGCCGTTGGTCTTATACAGCGCCATGCGGTAGGGGCCATTGGCTGCTTGCATCTGGTCGGTCACCGGGTCGGCGGCGTGCGCCAGCGTGCCCAAAGTCAGGGCTGCGGCCATAGCCAGCGATTTGACGTTGAAGTGAATTGACGTTTTCATGATGATTTCCTTTAGATCAGTCGTTGCGAACGTCCAGATTTTGGACACTACTGGTTCAGACGCGGTTAACCTTATTCATAGTTTTGTAAAGTGCCCCGCTTGTGTGACTTTGATCACAGCCAGTGCAACGCGATGGCTTTTTCATTGGTTTTGTCCATCAGACTTCGCGTTGCGCTTGGTGCGCCGGATCACATTGCCTGAAATGTAGGCATAGCCCTTGGCCTGCCATTTGGACAGCTCGGTCATCGCCGCCGGAACCACCGTGACCACGTCGTAAAAGTCGTCGGCCTTGTAGCCTCTGAACGTCGCTGCATTGCGGCAAACGCGGAACTGCACGCCTTGATCTGCCAACGCTTTGAGTTCGTCGTAAATGTCCGGATAAGTGGCCTGATTCAGACGCGAAAGCATGTGCAGTTCGTTGCCGTGGGCAACCACCACCAAATGTGATGCGCCCGGATCACCAAATTGTTTGAGCGCCTTGAGATGATTACTGAGATAACCCAGGCCTTGTTCCAGGTCTTGCGGATTTTCAAAATTGAACTGGTACACCGCCTTTTGCCCGCCCAGCGCCGAGCCGTCAAACCTGGAGGGGTCACTGGGGCCGGCACAGACCAATGAAGATATCAATACTGCGCCAAAAATCATTGTTTTCATGGGTTCTTCCTTGCGCGGTGGATGACGCGTTCCTGCACCGGACGCAACAGCGCTTTCATTTTGGACCCAGTAAGGTCTGCTCCGCGGGCAAGGGCCGATGGCGCGCGACCGTGGTCAAACCAATGCCCTCCCAATCCAACATGCCGCCGCGGTAGTAAAAAATTTTCGATACCGGGTAACCCAGATGAACAATCCGGGCGATGCCGGCGGGGCTTTGCACGCACATGGGGCCATAGCAAAAGGCCACAATCTTGACCGCCTGACTGCAGTCCCAGGCTTTGTCGGGCAATGACTTGCAACCGAGCACCGGCAGACGGTCTTCTATTTCGTTGAACGGAATATGAAAGCTATTGGGAATGGTGGTTTTGATCGGCACATCTTCGTCGTCACGCATATCGATCACCATGGTGGCGGGGTCGTTGAGCGCCTCCAATACGTCAACTTCGGACACCAACGTCACCCCGGGAATCGGCACCAGTGGCTGAACATAGCCTTTGTTGATTCCAGCGGAGACCCTGGCGCGTCGAATGGTCAACGGGCCTTCGGGTGTTTGAACCACAAATTCATGCCGATCCTTGGTGATGCGCAAGGGTTTGACATCGTCACACCAGGCTGGCACGGCGCACGATAGCGCCAACCACGCCACGCCCAGCCAACGCATCATTCCTTGATGGTGCACGTCTCGCCCTTGCACGAAATTTCGGCATCCAGGTACGACACATTGGTGTAGCCTTTGCGCCCCAGAATGTCATACGTCTTGGTGCTCTTGGCACCGGTGGCGCAGTTCACAAAAACAGGCACGTCCTTGGGCACTTTGGCAAAGTCTTTTTCCATGTCTTCAATCGGCAGATTGAACGCACCTTTGAAGTGGCCACGGGCATAGTCAGCCGCGGGGCGCACGTCCAGAATGAATTTGCCAGCGTCTACCGCCGCCTGAAACTCTTTAGGTGAGACCTGTCCCTTGGCATAGACCGGTGCCCAGCTCAACGGGCTGGCAGCCGGTGCAGCCGCCAAAGCGCCTTGCCACTTGGCCAGCGGGAAGTAAGCCAGACGGCGGAAGTCCTGCTCACGCAGCAAGTCCATGGCATCGACCACCGTGGCCATGCTGCCGCGCTCAAGCAGCACCAAGGGGGCGTTCCTGGACAGTTTGCCCAAAACCTCGTGCGCTTTGGTGCCCTTGAGGTCATCGATCGAGAGTTGCACCGTCTGGTTGTTGCCGCTGACCAGCGTGGGCTGGCCCACTGCCGTGTCCAGCAAGATCAGGTTACCTTTTTTGAGATAAGCATCCGTAGTCAGCAGCGGTTGAGCCTTCTGGTTCCAGCCTGGCACGCCATTGCGGAACACCCAGACATCGGTGTAACCCATTTTGCGAAAGATGGCCGCCGAGTCTGGCGACAACGTGCATTCACGGCCAGCACAGTAAAAAACGGTCTTGGCGTTTTTTGGGATTGCCAACTTTTCCGCGCTGTCGGGGTCTTTTTTCAGCACGTCCAGCGGCAGATTGACCGCGCCAGGAATATGCCCGGCCATATATTTGCCCGCGGGCCGGCTGTCGATGACCCAAACGGTTTTACCGATTGCGCCTTGCTCGTAATAGCTGACCATCTGGTCGTTGGCCACTTCATCGGTTTCGACCTTGACGTCAGCTGCAAAGGCGCTGAACGCCAACATACCCGAAAGCGCAACGGTCCATAACATCCGTTTCACGACAACACTCCTTGATTGATTCTTCATCGTTGCCAGAGCGTGTTGAAAGCCGCTGTCCGGACGACGATTCGGCCAGCGGTGACTCACGCCGCAATCGGCACTGCGGCAGTTGGCTCAGCAGCCAGCAGTCTTTTTGAAGTACTTGCTGGTGTTCTTGCCGTCTTTTTCGAACCGGGCTCGGATTTCATCACCGGGCTGGATGCGTTTGTCTTTGAACTTGTCCAGCGTCAGGTCGTCGGTGACGGTGATGCTGACCGCTTCACCGGTCTTGCCGTCCTTAAGCACGGCAATGGCCGATTTGCCGTCAGCGGCCAGGGTGATCTTGGTGACCGGGCCAACCATCTTGCCTTCGTCGGCAAAGGCGTTGACGCTGAACGTCGCGCTGGACAAGCCCAGAGCGACGACGGCGATGAGGGTTGAAAGTTTGGTTTTCATGGTGAGACTCCTGAGAAAAATTGAATTGAAAAGATGATCAGAACTTGACTTCAAACATGGCGTAAATATTGGTCGCGTTTTCCAGCGGTGCGGTGGTCATCATCTGACCGTTGACATCGCCAATAGCCACTGGTGCGCCGACCCAGTTGTTGCTGCCGGTGTAGTCAAACTTGTAGTACTGCACACCAACGCGGAAGAACGCCTTGCTCACGTAAGACGAGATCGGCTGACGGTCGAGCTCCTGAATCCAGTAGGCTTCGTACACGTTGCCGCGCGTGCCCACCTTGGCCGTCCACATGTCGTCGGCTGCCGGGGCAAAGGTGATCCAGTCTTTCGAGCCGTGGTTCCATTCAAAGCCAAATTTGGATTTGCTCGGCAGGTCGTAGCGCACACCCAAGGCATAAGCGGTACCGGTCTTGCTGGTAGGCGCTTCAGGCTGGAAGAACGCGCCCGTCATCAAGCCCTGGAAGCCAAACTGCGCCGACACATTGTTGTTGGGGTGGGTCTTGCTCACGGCCACATCACCAAACAGTTGCAAGGTGCCAGGGCCGATGTTCTTGTGCGTGGTCATGAAGCCCGCACCCAGCCAGTCGATGTCGCCGAGGTTGGTTTTCGCCACTGTGTCACCAAAGTAGGTGCTGCGCATCGTGGGTGCATCAAAGATGTTCATGCCACGGTTCCACTGCAGCCAGACGCGCAGCGGGTCGGTGTCGATCGGCACCAGCGCGATACCCACCATGTCGGTGTCTTTGAGCGAGTTGCCCAGACTGTCGCTGTAACCGGTTTCCAGACCTCGGCCGTAGCAGAACTTGGCATAAGCGCCGGGCAGCGAATCAATCTCGGGCGCGTACCCCAGGGTCACGCCGTCAAAGGCGTAGTCCACCAGCAGTGCTGGCGTGCCGCCGTTGCCAGGGCGGACCGGACCGTTGTTGCGCAAGTTGCTCGGCGCACCGCCGCTGGACGGCCTGCGGCCAATGGAGAACCACATTTCCTTGTCGGCGATATTGCTCCAGGTGGCATAGACCCGATCAACGTTCAGGTAGCTGGTGGACGGCACATGGCCCAGGGTGCCGTCAAACACGCCGACGCGGTCGGCAAAAAACGGCGCGCTGCCCGCGTTGGTGATGGCACCGTCGTTTTGCGAACCAAACACCTTGTACATATTGAGCTTGGCGGTCACGCTGACGTCCTGCGTTGCCTTGGCGTTCAGATCGAGCTCGAAGCGGTTGCTGTAAAGGCTGGTGTTTTTGGGTTGGTAGGCGGGGATGGTTTTGGCAAAGGCTCCCATTGCACCTGCCATCGCTGCGTTTGCACCCAAAAAGGCATTGGCTTGATCAAATGTTTGAACCTGATTCATCCCCTGTGCAAAGCCCATCAGGCCGGAGAGCGCTTGCGCAGTCGTCCAGCCTGGATTCAGACTTGACGCAGCGGAAGGATTGGCGAAAAACTCAGATTGAAGCGTGTTTTGCGCATTGCCAAACGTTGCATTGACATCCGTAAACGTTGTGGTCTGCCCTTCCAGATAGTCATAACGGAAGCGGTAATCGCCCCCCACCGTCAGCCAACTGCCGAGCGATTTCTTTTGCAGTAGCGCGACTTGTCCCTTCAGGTCTTCCAGCGCCGTGGCGTCAGGCGCGGGCTTGGCGGCGCTGGCGGCCTTGACCTGTTCGGCGGTTTGCTGCGTTTTGGCTTCGGTGGCTTGCACCTGGCCTTTGAGCTCCTGCAGTTGGCGCGCCAGCAACTCGTTTTGCTGCGCCAGCGCCTCGATCTTCTTCAACAAGTCGGCCTCGGAGGCGTAAGCCGCCATTGGCACGAGCATGCCTGCAATCAGGGCCGAGAGCAGGTCCCGTTTGAACTTCGTTTGCATAATCCAACTCCTTGCGTTGTTAACTCTTGCTGGGTGCCACACCGTGCGCTGCGTCGTCTTCGGTGTCTTCCCATCCGGTGATCATTGACTTGATGTGCGCTGTGACGGTGTGACCGGTGGTGGCCAGATACAGGTGCGAGATCAAAAAGGCCAGCATCAAAAAGGCACCGATGGTGTGACCGGTGGCGATCCATTTCAGCTGCAAGCCACTCAAACCCCAAGCCGCCCATT
>JBBIGT010000088.1:0-10094 GCA_037447395.1 Comamonadaceae bacterium
CGTGGCACTGGGCTCGAGCGGCCAGACGACGCCCACCTTGTGCAACCGCAGACCGACGCGCGCACAGACGGCGGCGTCCAGCCCCAGGTTGGCCAGCGCCTGGCGGGTGTCGTTGAAGGCCTTGCCGCTGGCGATGATGCCGAAGCGGTCGCCCGGACCTTCGATCACGTTGTAATTGAGCCGGTTGGCGCGTACGTAGGCCAGCGCCGCGTACCACTTGAAGTCCATCAGGCGCGCCTCTTGCGCCAGCGCGGCGTCGGGCCAGCGGATGTGCACGCCGCCGGGCGGCATGGCGAAGTCTTCGGGTACAACGATCTTGACGCGTTCCAGAGCGACGTCAACCGACGCCGACGACTCGACAACCTCTTGAATCGTCTTCATGCCGGCCCAGACGCCGGCGTAACGGCTCAGCGCCAGCGCATGCAGGCCCAGGTCCAGAATCTCCTGCACGTTGGCCGGGAAGAACACCGGCAGACCGCAAGCCTTAAAGATGTGATCGCTCTGGTGCGCGGCGGTTGAACTTTTGCTGACGTGGTCGTCGCCGGCCACCGCCAGCACGCCGCCGTGCAGCGCGCTGCCGGCCATGTTGGCGTGCTTGAAGACATCCGAGCAGCGATCGACACCCGGGCCCTTGCCGTACCAGATGCCAAACACGCCGTCAAACTTCTTGCGCTGCGGATACAGGTCAAGCTGCTGCGTGCCCCACACCGCCGTGGCCGCCAGTTCTTCATTGACGCCGGGCTGGAACACCACCTGCTGGCGCTCCAGATGCGCGCGCGCCGCCGCCAGCGCCAGGTCGTAGTTGCCCAGCGGCGAGCCGCGGTAGCCGCTGATGAAACCAGCGGTATTCAAGCCGACGGCCAGATCACGCTGGCGCTGCACCAGCGGCAAGCGCACCAGCGCCTGCACGCCGCTCATAAAGGCGCGGCCCTCGCTCAGCAGGTATTTGTCGTCCAGCGACGGCGCCGCAGTCGACTGCATGAGTTATGAATGTTTTAAGCCTCTAGCCCTTATTTCTAAAGGGTAAGTAGCTATTTATTGAATAGTAAATCAACGCATCAACACGCGCCGGATGGTGTCGGCCAGCTCTTCGGCGACAAACTTGGCGACGTAGCCGTCCGCACCGACGCGTTTGACGTGGTCTTCGTTGGTCGAGCCGGTCAGCGACGAGTGAATGACCACTGGCAGGCCGCTGAAGTTGGCGTCCTGCTTGATGTTGCGCGTCAGCGTGAAGCCGTCCATTTCGGGCATTTCCAGATCGGTCAGCACCATGGCGACCTTGTCCTTGATGGTCTGGCCTTGCGACTGCGCCTCGGCGGCCAAGGCGCGCAGGCGGTCCCACGCCTCCTGGCCACTTTTGGTCATGATGAACGGCACGCCCATCGACTTGAGCCCCTGCTCGATCATCATGCGCGCCACCGCCGAGTCGTCGGCGGCCAGCACCACGGTGCCGGGCGGCAGTTTCAGCTTGTGGTCGTCGTCAACCTGGACTTCCAGCTGGTGCTGCTCAGGAAAGACGTCGCGCAGGATTTGTTCAACGTCGAGCACCTGCGCCAGCCGGGTATTCTCGGCGTCGCCGTCGAGCCGGGCGATGCTCGTCACCAAGCCGCCGCCGCGGCCTTCGGCCGACAGCACCTGCCGCCACTCCAGACGCACGATCTCGTTGACCTCCTCGACGGCAAACGCCTGCGTCGTACGGGCAAACTCGGTCACCAACAAAATGCCCAGACCCTTGGACGGGTTGGTGCCGACGATCTGCGGCAGGTTGATGACCGTGATCATCTGGCCGCGGATATTGGCCACGCCCATCACCGCCGGCGGCGAGTTGACCATCGCCGTCACCTCGGGCATGACCAAAATCTCACGCACCTTGAAGACGTTGATGCCAAACAGTTCGCGCTTGTCGGTGCCGGGCGCCTCGCCCAGGCGAAACAACAGCAGCTCAAACATGCTGCTGCCCGCCAGGTTGGTCCGCTCGTCGATGTCTCGCATGCTCGATTTGCCCATGGTCTGCCTGTGCCTTTACAAAGTTCTGTCGCTGCGGACGGCAATGGTAACGTCATTGCCCGGGCCTTGGCCACAGGGCCCACAGGCGCAGTGGCTGCTTCAACCGCCCGGCCAGCTCGCCGGCCGCCGCGCCCCAGCCAACAAAGTAGTCGGCGCGCAGGGCGCCAACGATGGCGCCGCCGGTGTCTTGCGCCAGCACCAGACGGTGCAGCGTCACGCTGGCGCCTTCGGAGGCCAGCCACACCGGCGTGCCGTAGGGAATGCTTTGCGGGTCGACGGCGATCGATCGGCCGGGCGTCAGTGGCACGCCTTGCGCGCCGCGCGGGCCAAAGCCGGCGTCAAAGTCGCTCAGGACTTCTTCCTTGAAAAAAACCACGCGCGGGTTTTGCCACAACAGCTCTTGCACGCGTTGCGGATTGGCCGCGAGCCAGGCGCGAATGCCCGGCCAGGAGGCGTCGCGCAACTCGCCTTGCTGCAGCAACCAGCGGCCGATGCTCTGGTACGGCTGGCCGTTGTGCCCGGCGTAGGCCAGGCGCACCAGCTGCTCACGCCCGTCGGCCTCGGTGACGCGCATGCGACCGGAGCCCTGAATCTGCAACAACATGGCGTCCACCGGATCGGCCAGGTAGAGCAAGGCGCGCCCCTGCAGTGCAGCGCGCGCCTCGGGCACGGTGTCGATGTCGCGCCGGCTGAACCACGGTTTGCCGGCGCTCCAGCCGGCTGGCGCCCGGTACAGCGGTGTCGTGAATCCGGCACCGGCGACGCGCCGGGCGCTGAACTCGGGCTCGAAGTAACCGGTCAGCAGGCCCTGCGTCGCCGCGTTGTCGAGGGGTTCGACGCGATAGGGCTGTAGACGCGCGCGCAGCCAGTCGGCTTGCTGCGCCGCGTCGGCAATACTCAGGCGGCGCACCTCCGGACACAACGGGGCAAACGCCGCACCGGGCTTCTCGCAGCTTTTCAACCAGGCGTTCCACGCTTCAAACAGCGCGTCTTCGGCCAGGCCGGGCAGTTCACTCCACGGCACCGGGACCCAGCGGCTGTTGCCGCGCAGCAGCACGGCGCCGCTGGTTGGCGCTTCACCGACGCCAGCCAACGGCGGCGGCGGCAACAACGGTACCGACGTGCCGCAGGCGGTCAGCAGCGCCAGCACGCCGCAAGCCGCCGCGCCACGCAGTCGCCTACCCAGCCGAGACCAGCCGCCGCTCATAGCACGCGGTGCTGCAAGGCCGGCAGACGCTGGCGACAGGCCTGCAGGTAAGCCCAGTCCAGCTCGACGCTGACAACGCCGGCGCCTTGCTCGCGTTGCACCAGCACTTTGCCCCAGGGGTCAACGGCCATCGCCTGACCCCAGGTCTGCCGACCGTTCTCATGGAGCCCACCTTGCGCCGGCGCCAGCACGTAGGCCAGGTTCTCGATGGCGCGCGCGCGCAGCAAGGTTTGCCAATGGTCTTGCCCGGTGGTGTAGGTGAAAGCGCTGGGCACCAGCAGCAAATGCGCGCCGGCGCTGGCGTAGGCGCGGTACAGCTCGGCAAAACGCAGGTCGTAGCAAACGCTCAGGCCGACGCGCCAGCGCTGCCCGTTGCGGGCGTCCAGGTCAAAGTGCACCGGCTGCTGGCCAGCCTGCAGCACGCACGATTCGTCGTAGCGCTCGGCGCCGTTGTCGAAGCGAAACAGGTGCATCTTGTCGTAGCGCGCCACGCAGGCGCCGGCCGGCGAAAACACCAGCGTGCTGTTGAAGACGTGGCTGCGGTCGCTGCCTTGCAACGGGATCGTGCCACCGACCACCCACAGGCCAAGTTGCCGCGCCGACTCGGCCAAAAACCGCTGCAGCGGCCCGTCACCGAACGCCTCTGCCAGCGCCAGCTTGTCGGCGTCGTGCTGGCCCATCAGGCAAAAATACTCGGGCAGGGCGGCCAGCTCGGCGCCGGCGGCGGCGGCTTGCTGCAACAGCGCGCGCGCCTGGTCGACGTTCTGCTCAACTTGCGCGGTCGACACCATCTGCAGGGCGGCAACTTTCATGGTTTGACTTCCTTGTGGGCTGGAGGCACCGCCGGCACCTTGGTCACCTGGGGGTCTGCCCAAGCGCCGTCGATGTGAAATTGCTGGGTCGCCGAATCGATCAACGGGCGGCGCAACACCCACTGTGCCAGAAACGTGCCCAGGCCGACGGCCGGGTTGATGACCGAGGCGATCAACGAGGCGGTGCCGGCGTTGATTTCAGGCACCACCACGACTTTCAGATCTTGCGTCTCGCGGGCAATGTCCGCCTGGCCTTCCATCAGCACGGCGGCGTTGACGCCTTTCATCTGCAGGTTGTTGGTGCGGGCAATACCCTGGTCGACGAAAACATCACCGCGCACAAAGTCAAAGGCGAAACCCTCGCTGAAGACGTCGCGAAAGTCCAGCGTCAACCGCCGCGGCAGCGATTGCAAGCTCAGCACGCCGAGCAATTTGGCCAAACCGGGGTCAGCCTTGAGAAACTGCCCGGCGGTCATGTTCACGGTGAAGGAGCCGCCCAGAGTCGGGTAGTCCGGCTTCAGTGGCGAGCCGAGCCACGCGGCCTGGCCCTCGATCTTGCCGCTGGCTTGGCGCACCAAGCCCGGCATGGCCAGACGCTCGAGCAATTTGCCGCCGTCGTTGACGTCTAGCTTGAAATTCAACACGGTGCGCCGACGCTCGGCCGGCGCCGCCTTGCCGGCCACCGCCTGGGCGTTGACGCGCGCCCAATTGCCGCTGGCGGTTAGCGCGGCCTCAGGCGTGATCAGGTTGAGCTGGTTCAGGCGCCATTCGCGCACGCCACCGGCCGACGGCGGCGCCCGGTTGACGGCCTGTACCTCCAAACGTCCCAGGTGTTTGCCGCGCAACTCAAAGTCATTAACGACCACGTCGAGCGCCGGAATGCTGGCCGGCTGCGCGTCCATCAGCGACTCGACCTCGCTGGCCGCGCCGGCCGCCAGCGTCAACCGCGCCAGGCGAGCGTAGACCCGGCCGGCCCCGGTCGAGGGCGCCACCGCCGGCGGCTGGTATTCAAGGTAGCCATTGAGCTCGCTGGCGTCGAGATTGACGCGCCAGACGTCGCCCTGGCGATCGATCCCGGCAAACAATTGGTTGAACTCACGCCCGCCCAGTTTCAGGCTGGCGGTGCGCACGGCCAGCGTATTGGGAAAATAGCTGTCTGCACCGTCACCACGCAGCGGGTCAGACCGGGTCGCCAGGCCGAGTTGCGAGAGCACCTGCGACCAGGCGTCAACGTCCAGACGCGCCACGTCCAGGTAGCCATTGACACCGCGCTCGGGCAGCGGCAACGCCCCCAGTGTGGCGGCGCCAACGCTGACCGAGCCGCGCAGCACGCGGGCGGTGGCGCCGGCGCTATCGCGTTCGAAGACCACCTGCGCGAGTTTGTCCAGGCTGACGCTCAAGCGGTCCTGCGTCGGCAGCGGACGGTTGGCAGCGGCGCTTGCCGCCACGGCGCCCCAGTGCACGCGCAACGGCAAAGCCGCGGCGGCGGCTTTGCGCAGCGGTTCGGGCAGGTTGACGGCCAGGCCCTGCAGGTCACTGGTCACCGTCAGGTCAGGTCGGCCGGCGCGCAGCTGAAGTACCGCGACGTACCCGGCGCTGCCCTGGAAATCACCCGCCAGACGGGCCAAAAAACCCAGCTCGGTGGCCTGCCGCAAGCCGTCGGCCGTGGCCTGACCGGTGATGCGAATCGCCGGCGCAGCAGCGGCCAGTGCGGCGTCGCCCGGAGCGAACGACAGGCCACCGTCCAGACGCGCCGCAGCACCGAGCAAAGTCCCCTGGACTCCCGTCAACGTCACGCCCTGATCGGTATAGCGCACCAGCCCGCGCGCTCGGCTCAGCCGCGGCGCGTTGGCAGTGATCTGGAAGTCGCTATCAACCAAGCGAACGGTGCCCTGCACGGTCGTTTGCGCCAAGTTGCCAATCGGTAGCGCCAACTGCAGCGTGCAGTCGGCACGGCCGCTGCCGCGGGCCTCGGTCAGGGCGCGCGCCGTCAACGTGTCCAGCGGCGACGTTTGCACCGTCTTCAGCGCCTGCGCCAGATCGCCGGAGAAATCGGCATCGACCTGCAGCGTCGGTTGACGCAGGTCGGCAATCGACGCCTGCGCACGCGTCACCTGCAAGGCGCCGCTACCCAACATCGCGTGCGCCAGCGTCACCTGCAGTTGCGCCCGGTCGATGATGACTTCGCCGCGCACATCGCGCAGCACCGGCCAGGGCGGCTCCGCCGCGTCCTGCAGCGCCCGCGGCACAAACGCCAGCGTCGCCTGGGTGACCGGGATGACGATGCGAAACTCCCCTTGACGCGGATCGACCAGTGGCAATTGCGCCAGCGGGCCTTTGACGGCAAAACGCACGTTGCTGGCCTCGCCACTGACCAGTGCGTCGCGCACGTAATCGCGCGCTGCCTGATTGATCACCAGCGGTAAATAGCGATGCACCTGGCGCGCATCGGCGCGCGTCAACGTGGCCTGCAAATCCAGGGCACCGGCCAGAGCGCTGGCCTGGTTCGCGTCTGCTGCCCGGGCACTGCGCCATTTGACGCTGGCCTGGCCTTGCGCATCGGCGTTGGCAAAACGCAGGTCGGCCAGCTCGGCCGACCAGTCGTCGCCAGCGTGCTGCCAGCTGGCTTGGCCACTCAATTGGTCCAAGTCCAGACGACTTTCCTGGAAGATGCCCGGCGCGTCGACGCGACCGTTGGCCATCGCCACACGCGCCCGACCGCCGCCCTGGTCAAGGTCGAAGTCGGCGTCCAGGCCACGCACCCCTGGCACGCCGGCGACGGCGGCAAAACTGAGCTGGCGCAGCTGGCCGTGCGCGGCGTAACGCGTTGGGGCGTCAAGCGGGCCCTGCCAACTTGCGAACAGACCGTCGACATGGCCTTGCGCGGCGTAATCGGTCAACCGCTGGCGCCACTGCGGCTGCAGCGGCAGGCGGTCGGCGATCTGGGCCAGGGCCGCCAGATCCAGACGATCAGCCTGCAATTCGCCGCGCGACGACGGCGCGTCGGCACCCTGCATCAGATAGCGCACGTTGCCGCCTGGCCAATGCAGCCCTTGCGGCGTGTCAAACGCCAGCGCCTGCGTCGACACCTCAAAGCCGTTGTCCAGCAGACGCAACCCCAAGCGGCCTTGCACGCGCTGCAGCGCCAGCGCTTGCAGAGTCGGCGCAAATTTGACCGACAGCGCCGACAAGGCCACGTCGGCCACGCCAGCCGTCACCTGCCCACGCCGCACGTCAACCCAGGCGCGCAATGCACCAACGCCTTGGCTGACGTCCACGTCCAGATCGACAAAGCGGCGCAACTGCGACACGTCGACCCGGTCAAAGGCGGCAAACAGCTGGCCGTCCCACTGCCGCCAGCGGCCGGCCTGACGCTCCAGCAACGGCTGGGCAAAGCGCCCGCGCAGGCTGAAACGGTCGCCCCAGTCGGGCGGCGGCGTGGCGTCCAGGCGCATGTCGTGGCGCCGGGCGCTATTGCGTAGCACCACGTCAACGCCCTGCAGGGCGATCGGTGCCGTGCCGCGCAGTTCATCGGTCCAGCGCACCTGCCCCTGGACAATGACCAGCTCCGACTGCGCGAACAACCAGTTCAGCGCCGGAGCGCTGTCCGACGCGCTCTGGGCAAAATGCAAGCCAGCCACGGTGATCTGGCCATCGCGTTGCCGGCGCACGTCGAGCGACGGCTGGTCGATGTAGATTTGCTCAAAGCCCAGCCGCCACAGCGAACGCGGTGACAACGACACCAACACGCGCGACAAACTCAAGGCGGCGCGGCCCTGCGCGTCGAGCATCTCCACGTTATTCAGCTCGAAGGCCGGCATCCAGCCATTGGCACGCGCCACCACGCCACCCAAGCGCACCGGCACGCCCAGCGCCTGTGCCACGCGTGCTTGCAACTGCGGGCGAAAATCATCAATTCGCGGCACAATCAGCCAGTGCAGCGCCGCCCAGGCGATAGCAAAAAGCAGCCAGAACAACAGCACGACCGCCAGCAACCAGCGGGTCAAGACTGACCAGGATTTCAGCAAGGTGACAGGCGGGGAAAACAAGTGGATTGAGAATGACCGTGGACGACAGAATTATGACCCGGCCCCCCTTGGCCCTGCACTCGCGTTTTGCGCAGCGGGTACATCGCCGTTTTGCGGCGCAGCTGGACTTGCTCCCGGCGGGGCCGCCCACGCCAGCACACCTGCAAAGCGCCTTCGCGGCCTTGCGCCAACAAGGCCTGGATGTCGCTGGTGCGCTGCGGGTGACGCGGGCCTTGACCATCGAACGCCTGCTGTGTCTGGACTGCGACGCGCAGGCGCCACTGGCGCAGATCACCCAGGCGATGACCGGTCTGGCCGAATTTGCCCTGAACCAGGCCTTGACGGCGGTGCTGGCCACGCTCGACGCAGCGCACGGCGCGCCGCTGACGGCGACCGGCCAGCGCGCGCAACTGTGGATTGTCGGCATGGGCAAGCTCGGCGCGCGCGAGCTCAACGTCTCCAGTGACATCGACCTGATCTACGTCTACGACGAAGACGGCGAGACCCCTGGCGACGCACAGGGCCGCGGCCGCCTCAGCAATCACGAATACTTTGCCAAGGCGGTCAAGGCCATTTACAGCCTGATTGGCGACAACACCGACCACGGCTTTGTCTTTCGCGTTGACCTGGCGCTGCGACCAAACGGCAATTCCGGGCCTGCGGTGCTATCACTGGACGCGCTGGAAGAATACCTGCACGTGCAGGGGCGCGAGTGGGAGCGTTTTGCCTGGCTCAAGAGCCGTGTCGTCGCGCCGTGGTCGAGTGTCGCCGACGGTTCATTGCTGGCGCTGCGCAAGGTGGTGATGCCGTTTGTCTTCCGGCGTTACCTGGACTACAGCGTGTTCGAGTCGCTGCGTTCGCTGCATCGGCAAATCCGCGACCACGCGGCCAAACGCAGCGCCGGACGGCCCGAACGCGCCAACGACGTCAAGCTGTCGCGCGGCGGCATCCGTGAGATCGAATTCATCGTGCAACTGCTGCAGGTGGTGCGCGGCGGCCAGTTTCCCGAACTGCGCACCCGCGCCACGCTTGGCGCGCTGGCCCGGCTGGTCAAGGCCAACCTGATGCCGGCCGACAAAGCCGACGCGCTGGCGTGCGCTTACACCTTTTTGCGCCGCGTCGAGCACCGCATCCAGTACCTGGACGATCAGCAGACGCACATCCTGCCGACGCAGGACGCCGACCTCACCTGGATCGCCCAGACCCTCGGGCTGACGTCGTCGGCGCAACTGCTGGAGCAGCTTGACGCGCACCGCGAGCTGGTGGCGCAGGAGTTTGACACCTTGCTCGGCGGCGCCGAACCGCCGTGCAAGGGCTGCCACAACGGCGCCAGCGATCAAGCCGGCAGCCTTGGCGACTTGCTGCCCCGCCTGGGCGAAGCGTTTGCCCAGCGCCTGCAGGCGTGGACCAATCATCCACGCGTCAACGCCTTGGGCGACGCATCGCGCGAACGCCTGTTGCGCCTGCTATCACGCACCGCCCAGTGGGTCGACGAAGGCCGCGTCAGCGAACAGGCGGCGGTCGGCCTGGTTGACTGGATGGAACCGCTGCTGCGCCGCGAAAGCTACCTGGCGCTGCTGCTCGAGCGCCCCAACGTGCACGAGCGCCTGCTGCGCCTGCTGGGTGCGGCGCGCTGGCCGGCGCGCTATCTGCTGCTGCACCCGGGTGTGATCGACGAGCTGGCTGCGTCGAACATGCTTGACGAGCGCTTTGACGCCAACGCTTTTGAATCCGAGCTCGAACACCGACGCAGCGCGGCGCAGGCGGCCGGCGAAGACGACGAGGAGGAGCTGTTGAACCTGCTGCGCCGTGCGCACCATGCCGAGGTGTTTCGCACGCTGGCGCGCGACGTCGAAGGCAAGCTGACGGTAGAGCAGGTCGCCGACGACTTGAGCGCACTGGCCGACGCGGTGCTGCGCGTGACCACCCGCTGGTGCTGGAGCCGGCTCAAAAAGACCCACCGCACCGACCCGCGCTTTGGCATCATTGCCTACGGCAAACTCGGTGGCAAGGAGCTGGGTTACGGCAGCGACCTCGACC
>JBBIGT010000089.1:0-9976 GCA_037447395.1 Comamonadaceae bacterium
CAGCGCCAGCGTCAACATGCCGACAAAATTGGTGCCGGTCGACGGCCCGACCTTGCGCCCCAGAAGTTCACTGAGCAACTGCATCGCGGCGATCGAATCGACGTCGGCCACGTCGATCATGCGGTCAACCAGCGTGCGGATGAAACTGGGCTCGACGCGCGGGCGGCCGATGCCCTCGATGTTCGAACCCGGGCCGGTGACGCTGGCGTCACCGCTGCGGTAAAACGCGCTGAAAACCGATCCCTGCGGGTCGACCACGCACAAACCGGTGTCGTGGCGCTGGTAACGCACAAAACGGCCGATGGTTGCGCTGGTGCCGCCGGTGCCGGCGCTCATCACGATCCAGCGCGGCACCGGAAAACGTTCGCGCGCCATCTGGGTAAACATGCTTTGCGCGATGTTGTTGCTTGAGCGCCAGTCGGTGGCGCGCTCGGCAAAGGTGAACTGGTCCATGTAGTGGCCACCGGTCTGCGCCGCCAATGCGCGTGCCTCGTCGTAGACGGCGCCGGCGCTGTCGACCAGGTGGCATTGGCCACCGTAAAACGTGATCTGGGCGATTTTTTCCGCCGACGTGCTGCGCGGCATGACGGCGATGAAGGGCAGACCGATCAGGCGCGCAAAGTACGCTTCGCTGACCGCCGTCGAGCCACTGCTCGATTCGACCACGGTCGAGCCCTGATGCAGCCAGCCGTTGCACAGCGCGTACAAAAACAGCGAACGCGCCAGTCGGTGCTTCAAGCTGCCGGTGGGGTGGGTGGACTCGTCCTTGAGGTAGAGGTCAATGCCGGCCTGGGCAAAGACCGGCAGCGGCAGCGCGATCAGATGGGTGTCGGCGCTGCGCTGGTAGTCAGCCTCGATCTGGCTGATGGCCTGGTGGAGCCAATTCATCAAAATGCTTCAAAAATAATAGCTACCAGCGCTTACAGCATAAGGGCTAGAGGCTTAATTGATATATAAACTACTTCAGGCTGCCCGACAGGAATTGCGCCAGACGCACGCTCTTGGGCGCGCCCAATACGCTGGCCGGGTTGCCTTCTTCTTCGATCTGGCCCTTGTGCAAAAAAATCAGGTGGTTGGCGACCTCGCGGGCAAAGCCCATTTCGTGTGTCACCACCACCATGGTGCGGCCCTCGTGCGCCAGGTCTTTCATGACCTTCAGCACTTCGCTCACCAGTTCGGGGTCAAGCGCGCTGGTGGGCTCGTCAAACAGCATCACTTCGGGCTCCATTGCCAGCGCCCGGGCAATGGCCACGCGCTGCTGCTGACCGCCGCTCAAGTGCGCGGGGTAAGCGTCTTCCTTGCCCTCGAGCCCGACCTTGGCAAGGTATTTGCGCGCCGTGTCGATGGCCTGCTCCTTGGGCACCTTGAGGATGTGCACGGGCGCCTCGATGATATTTTGCAAAACCGTCATGTGCGCCCACAGGTTGAAGTGCTGGAACACCATGGCCAGCTTGGAGCGAATCGAGGCCAACTGTTTCGGGTTGGCGGCGTGCAGCTCGCCGTGCTTGTCGGCGTTGAGGTGCAATTCTTCGCCCGCGACGATGATGCGGCCCTGGTTGGGCTTTTCCAACAGGTTGATGCAGCGCAAAAACGTGCTCTTGCCCGAGCCCGAACTGCCGATGATGCTGATCACGTCACCCGCGTGCGCGGTCAGTGACACGCCTTTGAGCACCTCGTTGGAGCCAAAGCGCTTGTGGATGTTTTCAACCTGGAGTTTGATCGTGGTGGTCGTCATGGTGCAGCGTTGTCTTGAAGTCGTCAGTGACCGTTAATCGCCGAGCAGCTCGCCGCTGCGAAAGGCGACCGCGCCGGCAATCTTGCCGAGCTCGCCGCCGGCGGTGACGTAGCGGTCGCGGATGCGCGCGTAAAACACGCCGTCGACACCGGCGCAGACGCGCTCGATGTGGTTGGTCAATGGGTCGATCACTTCGGCGACCAGGTCGCCGACGGCCAGCCGTTGCCCCGGTGTGGCGGCAAACACGACGACGCCGGCGCCGCGCGCGTGCAGTGTCTCGGAGCCGGCCAGCGGCGTGGCCTGGCAGCGCGGTGCCGGGATGACCGCAGGCGTAGCGACTGGCCAGACGCCGATGTACTGCAGCCAGTGGGCGATTGCCTGCGCGTCTTGCGCGGCGTAGGCGTGC
Organism: Comamonadaceae bacterium; assembly: GCA_037447395.1. GTDB lineage: Bacteria > Pseudomonadota > Gammaproteobacteria > Burkholderiales > Burkholderiaceae_C > Rhodoferax. Next base: position 2,142 of record JBBIGT010000089.1, read on the forward strand.
GTTACGTCGAGTTCGCCACGCAGCTCGATGGTCGTGCTGCAACAGCCTTGCGGCAGCGGTGGGTGCTGGCCGGGCGCAGTGAGCAGCTCGGTCAGTTGCCACCAGACGCCCGACAAACATTCATCGATCGGCTGGCTGCCCGAGTTGCGCGCCAACAGGATGGCCTGGGCGCCCAGGCTATGTGCCAGCGGCGCCAGCGTCGGCCAGCACGGCTCTTCGGTGTAGAAGTGCAGCACGCCTTCGCAGTCGCAGTGCAGGTCGAGCATGTAATCGGCGTCGTGGGCCAGCAACAACAGGGTCTTGCGCAGGCTTTGCAGTTCGGTATCGGGTGTCCATTGCGTCAGGTAGTCGCCGATGGCCTGGCGCACCCGCTGCACGTTGGCTTGCGCGTCGGCGCCCAGGGCGCCTTGCAGCCGGGGGACGATGGCCCGCGCCAAGTCGGGGTAGTGGCGGTTGAAGTTTTCCGAGGTGTCCTGCTCGAAGCGGCCCATCGGTTTGTGGTCGAGTCGCTGCGCCAGGCCGATCGGGTTGGCCACTGGCACCAGGACGATTTCGCCACGCAACTGCCCGCCGGCTTCAGCCACTTCGAGCAGCGCGCGCAAGTGGTACGCAGTGAGCATGCCGGGCAACTCCTCGGCGTGCAGGCTGGCCTGGATATAAATTTTTTGCCCTTGGCCAGGCGTGCCGAAGTGCAAGCTGGTCAGCGTCTTGCGGCTGCCCAGGCTGGGCGACAACAGGGGATGGTCAACGCGACGCATGGTGCAACAGCCCGGTTCGGTTCAGTTTTTTTGCGGCGCCAGGTAAGCCAGCAGTCGTCCTTCGCTGAAGCGGAAGAAACCGATCAGGCAGAACGAGGCACACAGGTAAATGGCCGCCGCCGCCAGGTAGGCCTCAAACGGCAGGTAGTAGGTGGCGTAGATGCGGCTGGCCGCCGAGGTGATGTCGAGCATGTTGGGCACCGCGCTGGCCAGGCTGGTCGCGTGCAGCATCATCACCACCTCGTTGCTGTAAGCGGGCAGGGTGCGGCGCATGGCGCTGGGCAGGACGACGCGCCACAGCGTTTGCGCGCGACTCATGCCGTAGGCCTGCGCGGCTTCGATCTCGCCGGCGCTGGTTTCGCGGATGGCGCCGGCGAGCATCTCGGCGGTGTAGCCGGCAGTGTTCAGGCTGAAGGCCAGCAGCGTGCAGAAAAACGGCTCTTTGAAATAGGTCCACGGCCAGATGGCGTCCCAGCGCACCTGAATCCACTCCAGCTGTGCCAAGCCGTAATAAATCAGGTAGACCTGGATCAGCAGCGGCGTGCCGCGAATGACAAAGGTGTAGGCACCGACCAGGTAGCGTGCGACCGGCCACGGGCCGGTCAGCAGCAGCGCAAAGACCAATGCCAGCACGGCGCCGACCGCCAGCGACGAGAACAACAGCCACACCGTGGTGACGATGCCGTTGCCAAACAGCGCCAGATTGTCCGGCACAAAAATGACGGCCCATTCCATTACAACTGCACCCTTTTGGTTCCCAGGCTGTAGCGGTCGTTGAGCTTTTTCAGCGCCAACAGGCTGACCGACGTGTACACCAGAAACAGCGCGCCGGTAAACAGGAAGAACATGAACGGCGAGCGCGTCGCCGAGCTGGCCTGCTTGGCCAGGTAAGTCATTTCCTGCAGCCCGATCAGACTGACCAACGCCGTGGCCTTGATCAGCACCAGCCAGTTGTTGATGAAACCGGGCAGCGCGTAACGGACCATTTGCGGCAGCGTGATGCGCAGAAACGTTTGTCCGCGGCTCATGCCAAAGGCCCAGGCGGCCTCCATCTGACCTTTGGGGATGCTCAGAATGGCACCGCGAAAGGTCTCGGTCATGTAAGCGCCGTAGATGAAGCCGATGGTGACGACACCCGCGGCAAAGGGTTCGATGTCAATGGTGGCCTCGGAGCCCAATTTTTCAAGCAACGTGTTGATGCCGATGGTGCCGCCGTAAAACACCAGCAGCATCAGCACCAAATCCGGAATGCCGCGGATCAGTGTGGTGTACAGCGTGCCCAGTGCGCCCAGCACCGGCCGTCCTGACAACTTGGCCGCGGCGCCGAGCAAACCGAGCACGATCGACACCACCAGCGCACCCAGCGAGACGCCCACCGTCAGCAGCGAGCCCTGCAAGATCACCAACAAATACGACTGCGTGGTGGAGGTCATGAAACAAAAAACAGTGAGCGCGACGACTGACCCGCACCGGCGCGCGGGTCAGTCGCCAGAGCAGGCAACTTACTTGCCGTAGACGTCAAACTTGAAGTACTTGTCGTTGATGGCCTTGTACTTGCCGTTGCCACGGATTGCCTTGATGGCGGCGTTGAGTTCCTTCTTCAGGTCCGCCTGGCCTTTGCGCAGCGCAATGCCGGCACCGGTGCCGAAGTACTTGGGGATGTACAGCTCGGGGCCGACGAACTGGTAGTTTTCACCGCCCGGCTTGCTCAGGAAGCCACCGCCGACTTCCAGCGTGTCGGCCACGGTGCCGTCGAGCCGGCCGGCCTTGATGTCCAGATAGACCTGGTCTTGCGCGTCGTACGACACGATTTCAACGCCCTTGGTCTTGAGCTCACCCAGTGCGTACTTTTCTTGCGTGGAGGCTTTCAGCACGCCGAGTTTTTTGCCCTTGATGGACGCCGGGCCGTCAAACTTGATGTCTTTTTTCAGGACGATCTTGCTCGGCGTGTTGTAGTACTTGTCGGTGAAGTCGACTTGCTTGAGGCGTTCTTCGGTGATCGACATCGAGCTGATGATGACGTCGTACTTTTTGGCCATCAGACCGGGGATCATGCCGTCCCAGGCTTGTTCGACAAAGACGCAAGTGCGCTTGACTTGTTCGCACAAGGCGTTGGCGATGTCGACGTCAAAGCCGGTGGGCTTGCCGTCGGCGGTCTTGAAGGTGAACGGTTCGTAGGTCGGGTCGATGGCGACCTTCAGGTCTTTGCCAGCGGCAAAGGCCGACGCGCACAATGCGCTGATAGCGGCAGCAAGCACGAGTTTCTTCATAGCATGTCCTTCAGAAATGCTGGACGATTCCAGCGGGTTGACGAAAAATAAGCACGTCATTCTAGGGGGTGGTCCAACGGGCTCTGGGGTAGGTTTGTACTAGGTATTAGCGCTTCTTATGGCGCATTTGCGCTTTTCGCGCGGTTCATAATCATCGGCATGCGGGCGTTATCCATTCATCGGCAACGGCGTCGATTTTTGCGTGCGGCAACTGGCCTGGCACTGCCACTGTCGCTGGGCGCGTGCGGCTTGTGGAGCGACCAGCCGGTGGCCGTGGCAGCGCACGTCTGGGTCGGGTACGAGCCGATGTTTTTGGCGCAGTCGCGCGGCTGGATCGAGCCGCAGCGCGTCGCCTTGCTGGCCACGGCCAACGCGCAGGAGTCGATCGCCGCGTTGCGCAGCGGTCGGGTGCAGGCGGCGGCCTTGACGCTCGACGAGGCGTTGACCATTCGCAGTCCGGCCTTGCCGTTGTCGATCATCCTTGTCTGCAACATCTCGATGGGTGCCGACATGCTGCTGGCTGCACCGGGGATCTCGTCATTGAAAGCGCTCAAGGGTCGGCGCATCGGTCTGGAGGCCAGCTCGGTGGCCAACGTGTTGCTAAGCGAAGCCTTGCGCGTCGCCGGTTTGCGCGCGGCCGAGGTCACCCTGTTGCGAATGCCGATTGAAGAGCACGTCGCGCTGTGGCAGGGCGGGCGGGTGGACGCGCTGCTCACTTATGAGCCGGTGGCCGGTCGCTTGATCGGCCTGGGCATGCAGCGGCTGTTCGATACCCAGCAACTGCCCGACACCATCGTCGCCGTGCTGGCCGTGCGCCAGGAGGCGCTGGACAATGCCCACGCCGGCGCCTGGCGGCATTTGCTGAGCGGGCACTTCCGGGCGGTTGACGCCATCACGCGCAACCCGCAAGACAGTGCCTACCGCATGACCAAGCGGCTGAACCTGCCGGCCAGCCACGTCTTGCGCGCCTTCAAGGGGATCGAACTACCGGGCGTGGCCAAGAACTACCTGTTGCTCGGTGGTGCCGAGCCGCCATTGCGTGCCATGGCTCGGCGCTTGTTGACGATCCTGCACGATCCGACGCTGCATGCCGACTACGACGATTTTTCGGCGCTGCTGCAAAGCGCTTACCTGCCGGCCGAGGAGTTGCTCAAATGAGCGGGCACGTCGCCCTGCGCCGCCGCACGCACTGGGCGCTGCTGGCTGGGCTGTGGCTGCTGGCTTTGGCGCAGGCCGCCCTGGCCGCGGCGCCGGTGCGCATCGGCGTGCTGGCCTATCGGCCCCTGGCGCAGGAGCAGGCGCGCTGGCAGGCGCTGGTGCCGGCGCTGCAGGCAGCCATTCCCGATGTGTCATTTCTCGTGCAGGCCTACGGCATGGCCGAGCTTGAGTCGGCGGTGACGCACCGACAGGTCGACTTTGTCCTGACCAATCCGGCGCAGTACGTGTTGCTGGCGCGGCGCGCTGGCGTCCAGGCGCCGCTGGCGACGTTGATCAACGGCAACATTGGTCAGGACATGCTGGCCTTTGGCGGCGTGATCTTTACCCGCGCCGATGCGTCGGGCTGGCAGACGCTCAAAAGCCTGCCAGGGGCGACAGTGGCCATCGTTGGCACCGAGTCGCTGGGCGGCTACCAGATGCAGGCGCAAGCCTTGCTGCACGCCGGCGTTGACCCGCGCCATGACCTGAAGCTGGTGGCGTTGGGCTTGCCGCAAGACCAGATCGTCCAAGCGGTGCTGGAGCGGCGCGCCGACGTCGGTTTTGTGCGCACCGGCGTGCTCGAAGCGCTGGCCCAAGAGGGCCGGCTCGACCTGGCGCAGGTCCGTGTCCTGAACGTGCAGGACTTGTCGTACTTTCCGATGGTCTCGTCGACAGTGTTGTTCCCGGAGTGGCCGTTTACCTACTTGTCGCACGTCGACGAACACCTGGCCCGTGAGGTGACGGCGGCGCTGTACAAGTTGCACGACGATGAGGGCTTGCTGCAGACGCTGGGTATTCGTGGTTTTGCCGTGCCGGCCGACTATTCCCCCGTGGCCGACCTGATGCGTGAGCTGCGCCTGCCGCCGTTTGATCTGGTGCCGGCGTTCACTTGGCGCGACGTCGCGCAACGCTACCGCTGGCCCTTGCTGGTCGGCCTGCTGATGCTGGCGCTGGTGACCCTGCTCAGCGCGCGCCTGTGGCTGGCCCAGCGGCGACTGTTGGCCGAGGTGGCGCAGCGGCGCGCCTCGGAGCAAGCGACCGCGCTGTCGCGCGAGATTCTGCGCCGGGTCATCGACAACCTGCCCACGCGCATCTTCTGGAAGGACCGCGATTGCGTCTACCTCGGTTGCAACACGGCGTTTGCCCGCGACGCCGGCCGCGACACCGAAGCCCAAGTGGTCGGTAAGGACGACATGGCACTGGGCTGGCGCGACGCGGCCGCGGCGTTTCAGGAGGCCGACCGCCAGGTGATGGCCGAAGGCGTGCAGCGGCTGGGCTACGACGAGCCGACGCCCGACGGCCACGGTGGCGTGCAATGGCTGCGCAAGTCCAAGGTGCCGCTGCGCGACGCTCAAGGCGCGGTGTTTGGCGTGCTTGGCATGTACGAAGACGTCACCGCGCAGCGGCAAACGCAAGAGCAATTGCGTCTGGCCGCCAGCGTCTTCAAGCACGCCCGCGAGGGCATCATGATTACCGACGAGCTTGGCGCCATCATCGACGTCAACGAGGCCTTCACGGTGATCACCGGCTACGGCCGCGACGACGTCATCGGCCGCAACCCGCGCTTGCTCAACTCGGGTCGGCAGGACCAGGACTTCTACCGCGCCATGTTTGCCGAGCTGGCCGACCAGGGGCACTGGCAGGGCGAGATCTGGAACCGTCGCAAATCGGGCGAACTGTTCGCCGAACTGCTCACCGTGACGGCGGTGCGCGACGCCGGGCAGGCCGTGTCGCATTACGTGGCGCTGTTCTTTGACATCACGGCGCTGAAGGTTCATCAGCAGCAGCTGGAGCACATTGCCCACTTTGATCCGTTGACCAACCTGCCCAACCGGGTGATGCTGCACGACCGCCTGCACCAGGCGATGGCGCAGGCGACGCGCCGCGGCCAGTTGCTGGCGGTGGTGTACCTCGACCTGGATGGTTTCAAGCAGGTCAACGACGCCTTTGGCCACGACGCAGGCGACCGCCTGCTGGTGGCGGTGGCCGACCAGATGCGCCACGCCCTGCGCGAGGGCGACACCCTGGCGCGCCTGGGCGGTGACGAGTTTGTCGCCGTGCTGACCGACCTGAACGACGTCAACGACTGCGCCGGCACGCTGCAGCGTCTGCTCGACGCCGCCGGCCAGCCGACGACGCTGGGCGCGGCCGAGCTGAAGGTCTCGGCCAGCCTGGGCGTGACGTTTTATCCGCAGCCCGAAGCGGTCGACGCCGACCAGTTGCTGCGCCAGGCCGACCAGGCCATGTACCAGGCCAAGCTGCTCGGCAAGAACCGCTACCAAACGTTTGACGCGGTGCACGACCGCAGCGTGCGCGGCCTGCACGAAAGCCTGGAAGAAGTGGCCCAGGGCATCGCTCGCGACGAGTTCCTCTTGTACTACCAGCCCAAGGTTGACCTGCGCAGCGGCGCGGTGTTTGGCGTCGAGGCGCTGATTCGCTGGCAGCACCCGGCCAAGGGCTTGTTGCAGCCGGCGCAGTTCTTGCCGCTGATCGAGGATCAGCCGATCTCGGTGAAGCTGGGCGACTGGGTCATCGGCGCGGCCGTGACGCAACTGGCGCAGTGGCAGGCGCAGGGGCTCGATCTGCAGGTCAGCGTCAACGTTGGCGCGCGGCAGTTGCAACAGGCCGATTTCGTCGACAAGCTGGCCGGCGTGCTGATGCGCCACCCGACGGTCTCGGCCGGGCAATTGGAGATCGAGATCCTGGAGACCAGCGCGTTGCAAGACACCGAGCTGACCGCCAAGGTCATGGTTGACTGCGCCCGGCGCGGCCTGGGCTTTGCGCTGGACGACTTTGGCACCGGCTACTCGTCGCTGACCTACCTGAAACTGCTGCCGGTGCGCACCATCAAGATCGACAAGAGCTTCGTGCGCGACATGCTGGTCGACGCCGACGACCTGGCCATCCTGCAAAGCGTCATCGGCCTGGGCCGCGCCTTCAAGCGCACGGTGATCGCCGAGGGCATGGAGACGGCAGCGCAAGGCACGCGGCTGCTGCAGCTGGGCTGCGCCTTGGCCCAGGGCTACGGCATCGCGCGGCCGATGCCTGCGGCCGACCTGCCTGGCTGGTTGCAACGCTGGCGCCCGGACCCGGCGTGGGCGGCCGTTACCAGTCTTCCTTGACGGCCAGCACGGCGTCGTGGCCGGCCGCTGCGCGCGCCGCCAAGCGCGCCGTGACGCTACCGACGCCGACGACCGCCAGGCACAGCGCCAGCAGCCGGGGCCAGGGCAGCAGCAAGTCCATGCTCCAGTGAAAACTTTGCGGGTTGACGACGTGCACCAGCACCACCGATACCAGCAAGCCCAGGCCCAGGCCGGCCAGCGCGCCCAGGCTGGTCCAGGCCAAGCCCTCGAGCGTCACCACGGCCAGAATCTGCCGGCGCGTCAGACCCAGGTGCGCCAGCAGGCCAAACTCTTTGCGCCGCGCCAGCACCTGCGCGCTGAAGCTGGCGGCCACGCCAAACAGACCGATGGCCACGGCCACCGCCTGCAGCCAGACCGTCACGGCAAAGCTGCGGTCAAAAATTTTCAGCGACACGGCGCGAATCTGCGCTGCCGTGCCGAACTCCAGCACCGCGCCGCTGTCGGGTACGCCGGCGTTGCTGGCGTCG
>JBBIGT010000090.1:0-9792 GCA_037447395.1 Comamonadaceae bacterium
ATTGAAGTACTGCCGCTCAGGCCAGCCGCTCGAGAATCAACACGGCAAAGAAACCAAACGCCGCCAGCAGTGTCCACTTCAGCACCGTCAAGCCCCAGCGTCTGTACCGTTGCTGGCCGGTGCCAATGAAGAACCCAAAAGACACGATCGCCGCCAGCAGCAGCAACAAAACGGCCCAGCGAAACAGCAGCATGGCGTGCGTGTCCTACCAGGCGCGCACCAGCTTGGCAAAGCCTTGCGGCGCGGCGGCCTCGTCGTCAAAAGTGACCACGTCCCACGCCGACGCCTGCTGCAGCAAGGCGCGCAAAAGCAGGTTGTTGAGCGCGTGCCCGGAGCGAAAAGCGCTGTAACTGGCCAGCAGTGGCTTGCCCAGCAGATACAGGTCGCCCATGGCGTCGAGAATCTTGTGTTTGACGAACTCGTCGTCGTAACGCAGGCCGCCGGCGTTGAGTACCTTGTAGTCATCCATGACGATGGCGTTGTCCATGCCGCCGCCCAGCGCCAGGCCGTTGGCACGCATTGCTTCGACGTCACGGGTAAAACCAAAGGTGCGCGCGCGGGCGATGTCCCTGGAATAAGAACCGGTGCTCATGTCGAACAGCACGCGCTGGCCGGTCGAGTCCACCGCCGGGTGACTGAAGTCGATCTCAAAGCTGAGCTGGTAGCCGTGGTACGGCAGCAGCCGCGCCCATTTCACAGCCTCGCCCTCGCCCTGGCGCACCTCTACCGGTGCGAGCAAGCGGATGAAGCGCCGCGGCGCGTCCTGGAAAACGATGCCAGCACTCTGCAGCAAAAATACGAAAGACGCCGCCGAGCCGTCAAGGATCGGCACCTCTTCGGCGGTGATGTCGACGTACAGGTTGTCGACGCCCAAGCCGGCACAGGCCGACATCAGGTGTTCCACCGTGTGCACCTTGGCGCCACCGGCTCCAATAGTCGAGGCCATCCGGGTGTCGGTCACCGCCAGCGCCGACACGGCAATGTCGACCGGTTGCGGCAGATCAACCCGGCGAAAGACGATACCGGTGTCGGGCTGCGCTGGACGCAGGGTGATCTCCACCCGCTGTCCGCTGTGCAGCCCGACGCCGACGGCGCGGGTCAGCGATTTGAGCGTTCGTTGTTTCAGCACCGGCGGATTTTACTTTTGCCGCTCAGTCGGCCTGCTTGCGCAGGAACGCCGGAATCTCGAAGTCGTCCATGCCACCGCTGGACAAGGCGTCGACCCGCGCCGCCGCCGAGGTGCGGCTGCGCCAGACCGCCGGCGGATTCATGGCGTTGTAGTCGGTGGTTGTCGCACGGATGACGCCGCTGGCGCCGCCGATGCTGCCGATCTGCGCCTCGCTCACCGGCGTGTCGAGCACCGGCACATTGACCGGCATGTTGTCGGTGCCGGTGCGGCGCAACTCGTTGTGAACGATCGAGATGTTCGGCTTGCGGCCCTGACGACTCAAGCCGGTAGCCACAACGGTGACGCGAATCTGGTCGTCGAGATGGTCGTCGTAAGCGGTGCCGTAGATCACATGGGCGTCGGGCGAGGCATAGGCGCGGATGGTGTTCATCGCCAGCTTCGACTCGGCCAATTTCAGCGACCCCTTGGCCGCCGAGATCAGCACCAACACCCCCTTGGCACCCGACAGGTCGATGCCCTCGAGCAGCGGGCAGGCCACCGCCTGCTCGGCGGCGATGCGCGCGCGGTCCGGGCCGGCGGCCATGGCGGTACCCATCATGGCCTTGCCCGGCTCTCCCATGACCGTGCGCACGTCTTCAAAGTCGACGTTCACATGGCCGGGCACATTGATGATTTCGGCAATGCCGCCGACCGCGTTTTTCAGCACGTCGTTGGCATGCGCGAAGGCCTCGTCCTGCGTCGCGTCGTCACCCAACACTTCGAGCAGCTTGTCGTTGAGCACAACGATCAGGCTGTCCACATTGGCCTCCAGCTCGGACAGGCCGCCCTCGGCGTTGTCCATGCGCTTTCTGCCCTCAAACTCGAACGGCTTGGTCACCACCCCCACGGTCAGGATGCCCATCTCGCGCGCCACCCGGGCGATCACCGGTGCTGCGCCGGTGCCGGTGCCGCCACCCATGCCGGCGGTAATGAACAGCATGTGCGCGCCATCGATGGCTTCACGGATGTGGTCGATGGCAACCTCAGCCGCCTCCCGGGCTTTCTCGGGTTTGCTGCCGGCACCCAGGCCGGTCGTGCCCAACTGAATGACGCGATGCGCGTCGCTGGTGGAGAGCGCCTGCGCGTCGGTGTTGGCGCAAATGAACTCGACGCCCTGCACGGCGCTGGCAATCATGTGCGCCACGGCGTTACCGCCGCCACCACCGACGCCAATCACCTTGATCTGCGTGCCTTGATTGAAGGTTTCTTCGTCAATGAGTTCGATGGGCATGTTGTTCTCCTTGGGGTACAAAAGTTAAAAAAGTAAAAAAATAAAACGGCGAAATTTGCGGGTCTTGCGGCGGCGGGTCCATGCAGCGCCGTCGTCGCGGCGGCCCGGCCCGGTTGAAGAACATGCGCGTCTTCTTCATCAGAAGTTCCCCATGAACCAGTCTTTGACGGAGCTGAATGCGCTCTTGACCGAGCCGTTCTTCTGCGCCACCTTGAAGCCGCGCAAACGCGCCAGGCGTGCCTCTTCCAGTAGCCCCATGACCGTGGCTGCACGCGGTTGCGCCACCATGTCCGACAAAGCGCCGCGGTACTGCGGCAAGCCTCGGCGCACCGGCTTGAGGAAGATGTCTTCCCCCAGTTCGACCATGCCGGGCATGACGCAACTGCCGCCGGTCAGCACCACGCCGCTGGAGAGCATCTCTTCAAAGCCGGACTCGCGCATCACCTGGTGCACCAGACTGAATATTTCTTCCACCCGTGGCTCGATCACCCCGGCCAGCGCCTGGCGGCTGAGCATGCGCGGGCCGCGGTCGCCCAGACCGGGCACCTCAACCTGCGCTTCGGGGTCGGCCAGCAGCTGCTTGGCGTAGCCGTTTTCCATCTTGATTTCTTCGGCGTCCTTGGTCGGTGTGCGCAAGGCCATGGCAATGTCGCTGGTGATCAGGTCACCGGCAATCGGGATCACCGCCGTGTGGCGAATGGCGCCGTTGGTAAAGATCGCCAGGTCGGTCGTACCGGCGCCGATATCGACCAAGGCCACGCCGAGTTCGCGTTCGTCCTCGGTCAGCACCGACAAGCTGCTGGCCAGCGGATTGAGCATCAGCTGGTCGACTTCCAGACCGCAACGACGCACGCACTTGATGATGTTCTCGGCGGCGCTTTGCGCGCCGGTGACGATATGCACCTTGGCCTCCAGCCGAATGCCGCTCATGCCGATCGGCTCCTTGACGTCCTGTCCGTCGATGATGAACTCCTGCGGCTCGACCAGCAGCAGGCGCTGGTCGGTCGAGATGTTGATCGCCTTGGCAGTTTCGACCACGCGCGCCACGTCGGCGGCGCTGACCTCGCGGTCCTTGATGGCGACCATGCCGTGCGAATTGAAACCGCGGATATGGCTGCCGGTGATGCCGGTGTAGATGCGGGTGATCTTGCAGTCGGCCATCAGTTCGGCCTCTTTGAGTGCCTGCTGAATGCTCTGCACGGTGGCGTCGATGTTGACGACCACGCCCCGCTTGAGGCCATTGCTTGGCGCGAGTCCCAGGCCGGCAAGTTTGAGCTCGCCGCTGGGCAGCACCTCGGCGACGACCACCATCACCTTGGCCGTACCGATGTCCAGGCCGACCACCAAATCCTTGTATTCTTTTGCCATCGTGTCACCTATCGTCTTGTGTTACTGTTTTTTTCCATCGCTGTCCTGCGTCGTCACCCCATCGAGCCGCACGGCGAAACCATCGCTGTGCCGCAGGTCAACGCTGACCAGTTGCTCGGGCGTGCGTTGAAAGCGGCCACTGACCTGCGTGGCGGTCTGCAAGAACTGCACCACGCGCGCCACCACGTCTGCCACCTCACCGCTGCCCAGTTCAACCAGCGTGCCGCTGTCGAGCTCGGCGTGCCAGCCACCCCGGGGGCTGAGCGTCAGCAGGACGATCGACAGGTCCAGGCGTTCAAACAGCGGCTGCAGACTTTGGTACATCGCCAGCAACTGCGCCGACTGCGCCTGCGGGCCGGCCAGGCGCGGCAGGTTGTCGCGCTCGAGTTCGCCGACGTTGGCGTCGAACACCTCGCCAAAGCTGTTCAGCAGGCGGCCGTCGCCCTCTTCGCCCCAGAATGCCACCGCCTGATGCTCTTGCAGCTGCACGCGCAGCCGGTTCGGGAAGTCGCGCCGCACGATCGCCTGACGCACCCACGGCAGCGTCTCGAACGCCTGGCGCGCGCCGGCCAGGTCCAGCGAGAAAAACGTGCCCTGCAGGCGCGGCAAGACGTTGGCGCGCAGGGTGATGGCGTTGTAGTGCGCCGTATCGCCCTCGATGCGCAGCCCCTGGATGGCAAAGGCCGGCAAGCGGCCCAGGCCAGCCAGCAGCCCGCCCGCCGCCAGCACGGCAGCGCCGACCAACAGCGCGTTGGACAGCCCCGTCATCAGGCGCACGTCGAGCGGCAGGGTCGGTGCTTCAGTCATGGCGGGGGTAGTCCAAGGCGGCCGCTTGCAGAATCTGCAGGCACAGGTCGGCGTAGCTGATGCCGGCGGCCTTGGCCGACATCGGTACCAGCGAGTGGCTGGTCATGCCCGGCGCGGTGTTGATCTCCAGCAGATAAGGCTGACGCGTGGCCGCGTCGATCATGACGTCGGCGCGCGCCCAGCCGCGGCAGCCCAGGCTGCGGTAAGCGTCGAGCACCAGCGCCTGGATCGCGGCCTCTTCACCGGCGGGCAAACCGCACGGCACCAGGTACTGCGTGCGGTCGGTGAAGTATTTGTTTTGGTAGTCGTAGTTGCCGTCGGGCGCGACGATGCGAATCACCGGCAGGGCCCGCGCCGCCGCGCCGCTGCCCAGCACGGGAATGGTCACCTCGTCGCCGCTGATGAACTGCTCGCACAGCACCTCATCGTCCATGCCCGCAGCCAGCGCGTAGGCGCCGGCGCACTGCTCGGCGCGGGTCACCTTGGTCAGGCCCAGGGTCGAGCCCTCGCGCGCCGGCTTGACGATCATCGGGCTGCCCAGCTCGGCCAGCGCCGCCAGCGTCGCTGCCGCGCTGTGCACCTTTTTCCAGGCCGGCGTGGGCAGACCGTCGGCGCGCCAGATGTGCTTGGTCATGATCTTGTCGATGCCGATGCTGGAGGCCATCACGCCGGGTCCGGTGTAGGGGATGCGCAGCAATTCAAGCGCGCCCTGCACCGTGCCGTCCTCACCAAAGCGGCCGTGCAAGGCGATGAAGCAGCGCGTGAAGCCCGCCGTTTTGAGCTCGCCCAGGTCGCGCTCGGCCGGGTCGAACGCCTGCGCGTTGACGCCTTGGCCGCGCAGCGCCTGCAACACGCCGTGACCCGACATCAGCGACACCTCACGCTCGGCGGAACGCCCGCCCAGGAGCACGGCGACTTTGTCTTTTTTTATGTCAAATTGGCTCATAGTCCTTATCCTTCAAGCGCTATACGCTCGTTATTTTGTAGCAATTTGACAACCTGGGCACTGACCGCACCGATCGACCCGGCGCCCATGCACAGCACCACGTCACCGGCGCGGGCGTTGCTGGCAATGGCCTGCGGCAGCGCCGCGACGTCGTCGACAAACAGGGGCTCGATGCGCCCGGCCACGCGCAGCGCGCGCGCCAGGCTGCGGCCGTCGGCGGCGACGATCGGCGCCTCGCCGGCGGCGTAGACCTCGGTCAGCAGCACCGCGTCGGCCTGACCGATGACTTTGACGAAGTCGTCGAAGCAATCGCGCGTGCGCGTGTAGCGGTGCGGCTGAAATGCCAGCAGCAAACGCCGCCCGGGAAAGGCGCCGCGCGCGGCGGCAATCGTGGCCGCCATCTCGTTGGGGTGGTGGCCGTAGTCGTCGACCAGCGTGAAAACGCCGCCATCGGTCGCCGGCAACTCGCCGTAACGCTGAAAGCGCCGTCCGACGCCCTTGAAATTGGCCAGCGCGCGCAGCACCGCGGCGTCGTCGATGCCCAGTTCGATGGCCACGGCGATGGCCGACAAGGCGTTCAGCACGTTGTGCCGCCCAGGCAGGTTCAGCACCACGTGCAGGTCGGGCAAGACCACGCCGTTGCGCCGTTGCACGGTGAAGTGCATTTGCCCGTCGACCGCGCGCACGTCCAGCGCCCGCACCTCGGCACCGTCGTCGAAGCCATAGCTCGTCACCGGGCAGGTCACTTGCGGCACGATGGCGCGCACCGCCGCGTCGTCGGTGCAAAGGATCGCCGTGCCGTAGAACGGCATGCGGTGCAGAAAGTCGACGAAGGCCTGCTTGAGCTTTTCAAAGTCGTGCCCGTAGGTGTCCATGTGGTCGGCGTCGATGTTGGTCACCACCGCCATCACCGGCAGCAGGTTGAGGAACGACGCGTCGCTCTCATCGGCCTCGACGACGATGTAGTCACCCTGGCCCAGGCGCGCGTTGGCGCCGGCGCTGGTGAGACGCCCGCCAATAACGAAGGTCGGGTCCAGCCCGGCCTCGGCCAGGACGCTGGCGACCAGGCTGGTGGTGGTGGTCTTGCCGTGCGTGCCGGCGATGGCGACGCCTTTCTTCAGGCGCATCAGTTCGGCCAGCATCAGTGCCCGCGGCACCACCGGAATGTGCGCCGCGCGCGCCGCCTGCACCTCGGGGTTGTCGGCGTGCACCGCCGTCGAGGTGACCACCGCGTCGGCGCCGGCGATGTTGCTGTCGGCGTGACCGACGAAGGTGCGCAGACCCAGGCCGGCCAGCCGGTGCAGCGTGGCGCTGTCGGCCTGGTCGGAGCCGGAAATGGTGTAGCCCAGGTTGAACAGGATTTCGGCGATGCCCGACATGCCGACGCCGCCGATGCCGACAAAGTGAATGTGTTTGACCGCGTGTTTCATTACGCCAGCTCCTCGCAGGCCCTCAGCAAACTTTGCGTGGCCTCCAGTTGTTGCATCTTTTTTGCCTGTAGCCCTTTATTCATAAGCGTAGAGCGCTCCATTGTCAATAGCATGTCGGCGAGCCGGCGTGGGCTCAACGCAGACTGCGCCACGAGCCAGCCGGCGCCCTGGTCGACCAGGAAGCGGGCGTTGGCCGTTTGATGGTCGTCGACCGCCGACGGCAGCGGCACGAACAGCGCCGCCGCGCCCACCGCGGCAATCTCGGTGACGGTGCTGGCGCCGGCGCGGCAGATGATTAGGTCGGCGTCGGCAAACGCCTGGGCGGTGTCGTCGATGAACGCCATCAGCGTCGCCGCCACGCCGGCCTGCGCGTAGTTGGCGCGCAGCGCGTCGATCTGCAGCACGCCGCTCTGGTGCAACACCGACGGGCGCTGTTCTGGCGGCAACAACGCCAACGCCTGCGGCACGATCTCGTTCAAGGCGCGCGCGCCCAGGCTACCGCCGACCACCAGCAGCTTCAGCGGCCCGCTGCGTCCGGCAAATCGCTGCTCCGGGCCGGGCACGTTGAGGAACGCCGCGCGCAGCGGATTGCCGACCCATTGGGCGCCAGCCAGCACCTTGGGAAAGGCGCTGAAGACCCGGTCGGCGACGCCGGCGAGGACCCGGTTGGCCAACCCGGCCACGGCGTTTTGCTCGTGCAAGAGCAGCGGTTTGCCCAGCAGCGCGGCCATCAGGCCACCGGGAAAGGTGATGTAGCCGCCCAGGCCAACGACGACGTCGGGGCGCACGCGGCGCAGCACCTGGGCACTTTGCCAAAACGCCTTGAGCAGACGCAGCGGCAGCAGCAGCGCAGTGGCCAGGCCTTTGCCGCGCAGGCCGCCGAAGTCGACCGCCTCGAAGGCAAAACCCGCCTTGGGCACGAGCTGACTTTCCATGCTCGGACGCGCGGCGCTGCCGCGCCCGCCCAGCCAGTGCACGTGCCAACCCTTGTCACGCAAGGCGTGGGCCAGCGCCAGCCCCGGAAAAATGTGACCCCCGGTGCCGCCGGCCATGATTAAAGCGACCCTCACGCTGGCCACTGCGTGTGTTGCGCTGCCCGTCTTCATCACACCCGCCCCCCGTGCATCAGCGTGCGGTTCTCGCGGTCGACGCGCAGCACGACGCCGATGGCGATCAGGTTGATCAGGACCGCCGAGCCACCGTAACTCATCAGCGGCAGCGTCAAGCCTTTGGTCGGCAAGGCGCCCAGATTGACGCCCATGTTGATGAACGCCTGGAAACCGATCCAGACGCCGACGCCCTGCGCCACCAAGCCGGCAAAGACGCGCTCCAGCGCGATCGACTGGCGGCCAATGGACATCATGCGGCGCATCATCCAGAGAAACAGGCCAATCACCAGCACAACGCCGATCAGGCCAAATTCCTCGCCAATTACCGCCAGCAAGAAGTCGGTGTGTGCCTCGGGCAACCAGTTGAGTTTTTCAACGCTGCCACCCAGCCCGACGCCAAAAATCTCGCCGCGACCGATGGCGATCAACGAGTGCGTCAACTGGTAGCCCTTGGCCAGCGCGTTGGTCTCGCTCCACGGATCGAGGTAGGCAAAAATGCGCTCACGCCGCCACGGGCTGGCGGCGATGATGGCGGCAAAGGCGCCGACCAGCACGATGGCAATCAGAAAGAACATGCGGGCATTGACGCCACCGAGGAACAGGATGCCCATGGCGATAACGGCGATCACCATGAACGCGCCCATGTCGGGCTCGGCCAGCAGCAGCACGCCAACCACGGCCACCGCCGCGCCCATCGGCCAGACGGCGTGGAAGAAGCGCTCTTTGACGTCCATCTTGCGCACCATGTAATCGGCGGCATACAGCAGCACGGTGAACTTGGCCAGCTCCGACGGCTGAAAGCTCATGGCGCCGACGCCGATCCAGCGACGCGCGCCGTAGACGACCTTGCCAACGTGCGGAATCAACACCAGCACCAGCAAGGCCAGCGACAGCAGAAACAACGGCCGCGCCAGCTTTTCCCAAGTGGCCATCGGCACGCTGTGCGCCAACAGCGCCACGGCGACCGCCAGCAGCAGCCACAGGGCGTGACGCAGCAGGAAGTGCGTCGACTCGTAGCGGGCAAAACGCGGGTTCTCCGGCAAGGCGATCGACGCCGAATAGACCATCACCAGACCCCACAGCAGCAACACGGCGGTGACCCACAGCAAGGCGTGGTCAACGCCTTGCGCCTGCACCAGCCGCGCCGGCGTGGCCAGCCGACGGCTCTGGCCCAGGCGCACCGGCAAGACGTCACTGTCGCCGGCTTGCGCGACGCCGAGCCGCTGCAGCAATCGCTGCGGCCAGGTCAGGACGGCGGCCATCAGCAGTCACCCTCCAGCGTGTTGCCCGACTGGCTGGCCAGGTCGGTGACCGCTTGCACAAAGACCCGGGCGCGGTGCTCATAGTTATCGAACATGTCAAAACTGGCGCACGCCGGCGACATCAGCACCGCGTCACCCACCTGCGCCGCTTCACTGGCCTGCGCCACGGCGTCGTGCATCGACGCCGCCGTCAACAGCGGCACGCCGCAGTCGGCCAGCGCCGCTGCAATCTGCGGCGCGTCGCGGCCCATCAGCACGACGGCGCGCACGAAGCGGCGCACCGGCTCGGCCAACGGACCAAAGTCCTGGCCCTTGCCCTCGCCGCCGAGGATCACCACGACGCGGCGATCGGCGCCCAGGCCGAGCAGTGCCGCCGCGGTGGCGCCAACATTGGTGCCCTTGCTGTCGTCGAAGTACTCGACGCCGGTGACGCAGCCGATCGGTTGCACGCGGTGCGGTTCGCCGCGGTAG
>JBBIGT010000091.1:0-9279 GCA_037447395.1 Comamonadaceae bacterium
AAGCCCTGGAAGACGGGCTCGCCGGCGAGCCCGACGCCGCCCTGGGCAACGGCGGCCTGGGCCGCCTGGCCGCCTGCTTTCTCGACAGCATGGCGACGCTGCGCCTGCCGTCGATCGGTTACGGCATCCGCTACGAGTACGGCATGTTCGCGCAAGACATTCAAAACGGCTGCCAGGTCGAATACCCCGACTCGTGGCTGAAAGACGGCACACCGTGGGAATTTCCGCGCCCGGAACTCACCTACGCGGTGCGCTTTGGCGGCTATGTGGTGCACGAAGGCGGCAAAGTGCTCTGGAAAAACGCCGGCGAAGTGGCCGCCAAGGCGCACGACATGGTCATCCCCGGTCACGGCACCGACAAGGTCAGCACGCTGCGCCTGTGGAAGGCGGTGGCGCCCGAGCACATCGACCTGGGGGCCTTCAATACCGGCGACTACGCGCGCGCCGCCGGCGCCAAAAACGAGTACGAAAACATCTCCTGGGTGCTCTACCCCAACGACAGCACACCGGCCGGCCGGGCGCTGCGCCTGAAGCAGGAATACTTTTTCGTCGCCGCCTCGCTGCAGGACCTGGTGCGCCAGCACCTGGCCGAGTTCGCCAGCCTGGACAACCTGGCCGAGCAAGTGGCCATTCACCTCAACGACACCCACCCGGCCATCGGCGTGGCCGAGCTGATGCGCCTCCTCTGCGACGAACACGATATGTCCTGGGACAAAGCCTGGACGCTGTGCGGCAAGACCTTCTCGTATACCAACCACACGCTGATGCCCGAGGCGCTGGAGACCTGGCCGGTGGCACTGATGCAGCAGGTGCTGCCGCGTCACCTGGAGATCATCTACCGGATCAACAAGGAGTTTCTCGACCTGGCCGCGCGCTTTAACCCGGGCGATCACGACTTTTTGCGCCGCCTGTCGTTGATCGACGAAAACGGCGAGCGCCGCGTGCGCATGGCGCACCTGTCGGTGGTCGCCAGCCACTGCGTCAACGGCGTCTCCAAGCTGCACTCCGAGTTGCTGGTGCACACCATCTTTGCCGACTTCGCCGCCCTGTGGCCACAACGCTTTACCAACATGACCAACGGCGTGACGCCGCGGCGCTGGCTGGCGCAAGCCAACCCGGGGCTGGCGGCGCTGCTCGACGAGACGCTGGGGCGCGGCTGGCGGCTCGACCTGGATCAGTTGCAGCGCTTGCGCGCGCATCTGGACGACATGGCGTTCCTGCAAAAATTTCGTGCCGTCAAACGCGCCAACAAGGCGCGGCTGGCCAAGCTCATCGGGCAGACCACCGGCGTCACGGTCAACCCGGACAGCCTGTTTGACGTGCAGGTCAAGCGCATTCACGAATACAAGCGCCAGTTGCTCAACGTGCTGCACGTGGTGGCGCGCTACCAGGCGATCCTGGCCGAGCCCAACCAAGACTGGGTGCCGCGCACGGTGATTTTTGCCGGCAAGGCGGCGTCCAGCTACCAGGCTGCCAAGTCGATCATCCGGCTGATCCACGACGTCGGCCGGACCATCAACAACGACCCGCGCATCGGCGACAAGCTCAAGCTGGTGTTCGTGCCCAACTACGGCGTCTCGGTGGCCGAGATGATCATGCCTGGCGCCGATTTGTCCGAGCAGATTTCCACCGCCGGCACCGAAGCCTCGGGCACCGGCAACATGAAGCTGGCGCTCAATGGCGCACTGACCATTGGCACCGACGACGGCGCCAACATCGAGATCCGCGAGCACGTCGGCGACGACAACATCTTCATCTTTGGCCTGAAGACGCCCGAAGTGCGCGCCCTGCGCCTGGCCGGCTACCAACCCCTGACGCATTACGAAGGCAACGCGACGCTGAAAGCCGTGCTCGACGCCATCGGCAACGGCGGCTTCTGCCCCGACGAGCCGGCACGCTACAGCGCGCTGGTCAACGCGCTGGTCTGGGGTGGCGACCATTACCTGCTGCTGGCCGACTTTGCCTCGTACCTGGCGGCGCAGGCGCAGGTCGACGCGCTGTACCGCCAGCCCGAATCGTGGAGTCGCAAGGCGCTGGCCAACGTCGCCGGCATGGGCGTCTTCTCGGCCGACCGCACCATTGCCGACTATGCGCGTACGATCTGGCACGTCGCCGCCACTTCCGACTAGCTTTTAGCGTTTGCCATGTTGACGTTTCCGCAAATCAGCAAGATCTGCCAAGGCCAGCACGGCGATCCGTTTTCGGTGCTCGGACCCCATCCGGTGCGCGGTGGCAAGGCCGCAACGCATATCTCGGTGCGTTGCTTTTTACCCGGTGCGACCGCGGTCACAGCCATCGACGCGACCGGACTTGCTCTGGGCCAACTCACAGCACGCCACGAAGCTGGTTTTTTTGAAGGCCATATTCCAGGCGAGTTGCGCACAGCGTACCGCTTGCAAGTGCAATGGACCAGTGGTGAGAGCGACACGCTCGACGACCCCTACCGCTTTGGTCTGTTGCTGGGGGAGGTGGACGTCTGGTTGCTTGGCGAAGGCACGCACCTGCGACCATTTGAAGTGCTCGGTGCGCACCCCTGCACGATGCTGGGCGTGGCGGGCACCCGCTTTGCCGTCTGGGCGCCCAATGCGGCGCGCGTCAGCGTCGTCGGCGACTTCAACTTCTGGGACGGTCGCCGCCACCCCATGCGCCAGCGCCGCGAGTGTGGCGTCTGGGAGCTGTTTCTCCCAGACGTTGCAAAGGGTGCACGCTATAAATTTGAGATACGCACGCAGTCCGGTGCGGTGCTGCCACAGCGCGCCGACCCCTACGCCCAGCAATCTGAATTGCGCCCGGCCACGGCCAGCGTCGTCGGCCAGTTGCCCGCCAAGTTGGCGCCCGCGCCAGGGCGCCAGTTGGCCAACGCGCTGGACGCGCCGGTGAGCATTTACGAAGTGCACCTGGGTTCGTGGCGCCGGGTCACCGAGGACGGTAACCGCTGGCTGACCTGGGACGAACTGGCCGACACGCTGGTGCCGTACGCGCAAGACATGGGCTTCACGCATCTGGAGCTGTTGCCCGTCAGCGAGCACCCATTCGATGGCTCATGGGGTTATCAACCGATCGGCCTGTACGCGCCGACAGCGCGCTTTGGCGACGCCGCTGGTTTTGGCCGGTTGGTGCAGCGCTGCCACGCCGCCGGCATCGGCCTGATTCTGGACTGGGTGCCGGCGCACTTCCCGACCGACGCGCACGGGCTGGCTAATTTTGACGGCACGCACCTGTATGAGTACGCCGATCCGCGCGAGGGCTTTCACCAGGACTGGAACACGATGATCTACAACCTCGGTCGCACCGAGGTGCGCAACTTTCTCGTCGGCAACGCGCTGTACTGGCTGGAGCGTTTTGGCGTCGACGGGCTGCGCGTCGACGCGGTGGCGTCGATGCTCTACCGTGACTACTCGCGCCGCGCCGGCGAATGGCTGCCCAACGTGTACGGCGGCCGTGAGAACCTGGAAGCCATCGACTTTTTGAAGCGCATGAACGAAGTCGTCGGCACGCAGTGCCCTCAGGCGATCACGCTGGCCGAAGAATCCACCGCCTACCCGGCGGTATCACGCCCGACCTACGCCGGCGGGCTGGGCTTTCACTACAAGTGGAACATGGGCTGGATGCACGACACGCTGCAGTTCATGGCGCGCGACCCCATCCATCGCCAGCACCACCAGGGCGAAATGACCTTTGGCCTGGTTTACGCCTTCAACGAAAACTTTGTGCTGCCGATCTCGCACGACGAGGTGGTGCACGGCAAGGGCTCGCTGCTGACCAAGATGCCCGGTGACCGTTGGCAACAACTGGCCAACGTACGTGCCTACTTGGGCTACATGTGGGGCCACCCAGGCAAGAAGCTGCTGTTCATGGGCTGCGAGTTTGCCCAGGAGCGCGAATGGAACCACGACCAGAGCCTGGACTGGCATTTGCTGGACAAGCCGCAGCACGCCGGCGTGCAGCGCCTGGTGCGCGCGCTCAATCTGTTGTACCGGGCCACACCGGCCTTGTATCAGTGCGACTTTGACGGCGCCGGCTTTGACTGGGTCGACCACAGCGACCACGCGCACTCGGTGTTGAGTTTTCTGCGCTGGTCAGGCGCGCGCCAGGACTTCGTTCTGGTGGTCTGCAACTTCACGCCGACCGTGCGCCACGACTACCGCGTCGGCGTGCCACGCGCCTGCCACTACCGTGAGGCACTCAATACCGACGCCGTCGACTTTGGCGGTAGCGGCGTAGCGGCGCTGACCGACACGCACAGCCAGGGCGTGCCCTGGCAAGGCCAGGCGCAATCGCTGTTGCTGACGCTCCCGCCCCTGGCCACCGTCTTTTTGCAATGGAGCGCCTGACCATCAGCCGCCTGCAGGCCGGCCGACCCTGGCCGCTGGGCGCGCACTTTGACGGCCACGGCATCAACTTTGCCGTGTTTTCGGCCAATGCCACGGTCATCGAGCTGTGCCTTTTTGACAACCACGGCGCGCATGAAATCGGCCGCCTGCCGCTGCCGGCGTGCAGCAACAACGTCTGGCACGGCTACCTGCCGCAAACGCAGCCCGGCCTGGTCTACGGCTTGCGCGCGCACGGCCCGTGGCGGCCCGACCACGGCCAGCGCTTTGACGCGTCGAAGCTGCTGCTGGACCCCTATGCGCGCGACATCGTCGGCGACTTCATCTGGAGCGACGAGCACTTCACGCCCGATGCCGCGCACCCGCGGCACATGACCACGCGCGACAACGCGGCGCTGGCGCTGAAGGCGCGCGTCGTGCATGACGCCTTCGATTGGGCAGGCGATGTCGCGCCGCAAATCGCCATGGGTGACACCGTCGTCTATGAATGCCATGTCAAGGGCTTTTCCAAGCTGCAGGCGCAGTTGCCCGCGGCCTTGCGCGGCAGTTACGCAGGCGTTGGGCACCCCGTCAGCATCGATTACTTCAAGCGCTTGGGCATCACCTCGCTGGCGCTGCTGCCGGTGCATTACGGCTTGTCTGAAGAGCGCCTGGTCAAGCTGGGGCTGAGCAATTACTGGAACTACAACACGCTCGGCTTCTTCTGCCCCGACCCGCGTTACGCCAGCGCCAGAGAATCGGTGCGCGACGAATTTCGTCGCATGGTGCGCAGCCTGCACAGCGCCGGTATCGAGGTGATCCTGGACGTCGTCTACAACCACACTGCAGAGGCCGACCACAGCGGCCCAACGTTGAGTTTTCGTGGCCTCGACAACGCCAGTTACTACCGGCTCAAGGCCACCGACTTAAGCCAGAACGAAAACTTCAGCGGCTGCGGCAACACCCTCAACCTGACCCACCCGCGGGTGCTGCAAATGGTCATGGACAGCCTGCGCTACTGGGTGGCCGACATGCATGTCGACGGCTTTCGCTTTGACCTGGCGCCGGTGCTGGGCCGCACCGACAGCGGTTTTGACCCGCAAAGCGCGTTCTTTGCCGCCATCGCGCAAGACCCGCTGTTGTCGCGCGTCAAACTCATCGCCGAGCCTTGGGACATTGGGCCTGGTGGCTACCAGGTTGGCAGCTTTCCGCGCGGCTGGTACGAGTGGAACGACAAGTTCCGCGACGGCATGCGCCGCTTCTGGCTGCCAGGCGCCGCCGGCAGTGCCGAAGCCACCCGCCGTGGCGAATTTGCCATGCGCCTGTGTGCGTCGTCCGACGTTTACCAGCGCCGCAAGCGCCCGCCGGCCAAGTCAATCAACTACGTGGTGTCGCACGATGGCTTTACCTTGCGTGACCTGGTGAGCTACCAACAGCGCCACAACGCCGCCAACGGTGAAGCCAACCAGGACGGCCACAGCCAGAACTACAGCTTTAACTGCGGCGTCGAGGGGCCGAGCGACGACGCCAGCGTCTTGCGCTTACGCGCCCGACTGCAACGCGCCCTGCTGGCCACCACCTTGCTGGCGCAGGGCACGCCGATGTTGCACGCCGGTGACGAGGTCGGCCACACGCAAGACGGCAACAACAACCCGTATTGCCAGGACAACACCACCACCTGGATCGACTGGGCGCAAGCCGATCAAGACTTGCTGGCCTTCACGCAACACGTCATCGCGCTGCGCCACCAACTGCAGCCATTTGCCAACGTCTGGTACAGCGGTGTCGCCGACGCCGACGGCGTCTACGACCTATCGTGGAACAACGCCGACGGTAGCGCCCTGCAAGGCGATCAATGGCAGGCGCCCGATGTCCGCGCGCTGGCCTGTCTGATCGGCCGCCCCGGTGGCACGCCCACGCCGTTGCTGATATTGATCAACAACCACACCGAGGCGCAGCGCTTCGTGCTGCCTGCCGGCCACTGGCAGCCGCTGCTCGATACCAGTCACCCGCACGGTCAAGTCATCACCACGGCGCCAACCGTTGCGTTCCAGACGCTGGCGCCGCACGGCTTGCTACTGCTGCGCCAGATTCCAACCAGCGCGCATTGACCCGGGCGCTGGGCACGCCAGATGCTGCCGCGCCAATCGCTATCATCCGCCCCGGGAGACGTCTCCCGTTCGTTCAAACAATCTACTCTGTGGAGGACATCATGGGTTTATTCGACACCATCGCCGGCGCGGTCAGCGCCGCCCAAGGCGGCGCTTCAGGCGCCAGCCCGGACATTCTCAATTCCATCGTCGGCATGATCAGCGGCTCCGAGGGCGGCCTGGCTGGTCTGGTGCAGAAGATGTCGTCGTCGGGGCTGCAAGAGCAAGTCGCCTCATGGGTCAGCACGGGGAGCAACTTGCCGGTCACGGCCGAGCAAATCCAGTCGGCGCTTGGTTCGTCGGCATTGGGGGACATCGCCAGCAAACTCGGGCTCAACACCTCGTCGGCCGCGTCGAGCCTGGCCGACCTGCTGCCCCAGGTGATTGACAAACTGACGCCCAACGGTCAGCTACCCAGTGCCGGCGGCGCCGGCGACCTGCTGGCTGGCCTGGGCAGCCTGTTCGGCGGCAAAGCCCTTTAGCGCGAGGTCATCGCGCGCCTCACAGCGTGATACGCGAAAAGTCGACACGCCCAGCCAAGGCGCTCAGGCGCAGCAGGCGCTCCCCGGCCTGCGGGCCAACCCAGTCCCAACTGAAGCGCCAGGTCCAGCAGCCCATGCTGCCCGGCGTGTTCAGGCGGTGCGCACCGTCCAGCCCCAGCACGTCCTGAAACTGGCACAGCGCCAGCCGCGCCACCGACATCCAGGCGGCGCGGATCAGTGCCCAATGCACTTCGCCGACCTCGGCCCCCAGGTACTGCCGGGCCAGCGCGCGCTCGTGGTCGCTGGCGTTGGCCCACCAGCCGACGACGGTGTCGTTGTCGTGCGTGCCGGTGTAGACCACCGTGTCGGGCGCGTAGTTGTGCGGCAGAAATGGGTGGCTGGCGTCGCCAGAAAAAGCAAACTCCAGCACCCGCATGCCCGGCAAACCGAGCTGTTCGCGCAGCGCCGTCACTGCCGGCGTGATGATGCCCAGGTCTTCGGCAATGACCGGTAGCGGCCCCAGCACGTCACTCAGCGTTGCAAACAACGCCGCCCCCGGCCCGGCGCGCCAGTGGCCATGGATGGCCGTCGGTTCATCAGCGGGAATTTCCCAGTAGTCGACAAAACCGCGGAAGTGGTCGATGCGAATGATGTCGGCCAGATCGAGCTGGCGTTTGACGCGCGCCAGCCACCAGACGTAGCCATCGCGGTGCATGGCGTCCCAGTTGTACAAGGGGTTGCCCCAGCGTTGACCGGTGGCCGAGAAAAAATCGGGCGGCACGCCGGCCACCCCGCTCGGTTGGCCCTGCGCGTCGAGCCAATACAAGGCAGGGCGAGCCCAGCAGTCGGCGCTGTGATGCGCAACAAAAATTGGCAGGTCGCCGACCAGATGCACGCCCTTGCCATGGGCATAGGCTTTCAGCGCGCGCCACTGCACGTCAAACTGCCACTGCACAAAAGTCCAGAAGGCGATCTCGTGCGCGTACCTGTTTGCCGCCTCGGCCAACGCGCCGACGTCGCGCTGCGCCAAGCTGCGCGGCCACTGCGGCCACAGCGCCGGGGCATGCACCTGATCAAGCACCATGAACAGCGCGTAGTCGTCGAGCCAATGGCGTTGTGCCGCCGCCCACGCCGCCAGCGCCTGACGCTCTTGCGCATTCGCACACGCGGTAAAGCCGGCAAAGGCCTCGCGCAGACGCGCCAGCCGCCACGGAAGCACGCGGGCAAAGTCAACGCGCAGCTCGTCAAAGTCGCCTGGTGCGTGGTCTCTGGCGAGCCAGCCGCTGGCCACCAGCGGCTCCAGCGCCACCAGCATTGGATTGCCGGCAAATGCCGAACTGCCCATGTACGGTGAGTTGCCCGGCCCGACCGGCCCCAGCGGCAGGGTCTGCCACAACGTCTGTCCGGCGCTGTGCAACCAGTCGACAAAGTAATAGGCATTGGGCCCGAGGTCGCCGCTGCCGTGCGGCCCGGGCAAGGACGTCGGATGCAGCACGACGCCGGCGCGGCGCTGCGCAAGCAAGGCGGCGCTCATGTCAATGACACAGCCGTTGGTAGAGCGCCAGATAGGCTTGTGCGGCGCGGTCCCAGCCCAGCTCCTGACGCATCGCCCGCTGGCGCACCGTGCGCCATTGTCGCGCGTCGGCGTACAGCGCAAACGCGCGCGCGACCGCCCGCTGCATGGCCGCCGCGTCAAAACTCTCGAAGACAAAACCATTGGCACTGCCGTCGGCCAGGTTCTCCAGCGCGCAATCAACCACTGTGTCGGCCAAGCCGCCAACGCGGTGCACCAGCGGCAAGCTGCCGTATTTGAGACCGTACATTTGCGTCAAACCGCAGGGCTCAAAACGCGACGGCACGAGCGTCACGTCAGCGGCGGCAAAAATCTGATGGGCAAACGGTTCGTCGTAGCCAACGCGCACCGCCACCGCCTCAGGGTGGGCGCGCGCCAGTTGCAAAAAGGCGGCCTCCAGCGTCGCCTCTCCGGCGCCCAGCACCACCAATTGCCCGCCACGCGCCAAGAGATCGGCGGCGACGCCAAGCACCAGGTGCAGGCCCTTTTGTTCGGTCAGGCGGCTGACCACGCCAAACAGCGGCGCCTGCGGTCGCGGTGCCAGACCCAATGCCTGTTGCAGCGCCGCCTTGCATAACGCTTTGCCCGCCGGTTTGGCGGCCGCAAAAGGCGCGGCCAGCGCGGCATCGTGCGCCGGGTTCCAAATGGCTTCATCGACGCCGTTGAGAATACCGCTGAGGTCGGCAGCACGCGTGCGCAACAGGCCGTCCAGACCACAACCCTGCTCGGGGGTCTGGATTTCACGCGCGTAGGTCGGGCTGACG
>JBBIGT010000092.1:0-9217 GCA_037447395.1 Comamonadaceae bacterium
CTTGACACCCGCGGGCCGGTCACCACGCAATCACGGTCTATTGGAGTCGCAAAAAATGGCTGTTCATTTACCCGCGCCGCTGGCGGCTGATTTGTTGCCCATTGCCGGCGTGCGCCTGGGCGTTACCGAAGCGGGCATTCGCAAGGCCGATCGCAAAGATCTCACCGTCTTACTGTTGGACGACGGCACGGCGGTGGCCGGCGTCTTCACGCAAAACCGCTTTTGCGCCGCCCCGGTGCAGGTGTGCCGCACGCACCTGGCCGGGCCGCAAGGCATCCGTGCGATGGTCATCAACACCGGCAACGCCAACGCCGGCACCGGCGCCGACGGGCTGGCGCGTGCCTTGCAAAGCTGTCAGGCGCTGGCTGGCCGACTCGGTATTTCGGCGCAGCAGGTGCTGCCGTTCTCCACCGGTGTGATCATGGAAACGCTGCCGGTAGAGCGTATTGAAGCGGGCTTGGACGCCGCGATTGCCGACGCCGCCCCAAATCATTGGTTGCGCGCCGCGCAGGCGATCATGACCACCGACACCGTGCCCAAAGCGTTCAGCGCGCAACGGGTTATCGACGGTGCTACCGTCAGCGTCACCGGCATCGCCAAGGGCGCCGGCATGATCCGCCCGAACATGGCGACGATGCTTGGCTTCCTGGCCACCGATGCCTGCGTGGCGCCGGGTTTGCTGCAACAGCTGGCGCGCGAATTGGCCGACGGCTCGTTCAACCGCGTGACGGTCGACGGTGACACCTCGACCAACGACTCCTTCGTCGTCATCGCCACCCAGCAGGCCAAGCACCCGACCATCACGTCGCTGGCCAGCGAAGCCGGCTTGGCGCTTAAGGCTGTGCTGCTGGATGTGGCAAGAAAATTGGCCCAAGCCATTGTCCGTGATGGTGAAGGTGCTACTAAATTTATAACAATCCGGGTTGAGGGCGGGCAAAGTGCCGGCGAATGCCGCCAGGTGGCTTACGCGATTGCCCATTCGCCGCTGGTGAAGACGGCGTTCTTTGCCAGCGACCCGAATCTGGGGCGTATTCTGGCGGCCGTCGGATACGCCGGTATCGCTGACCTGGACCAGTCCGGCATCGATCTGTACCTGGACGAGGTGCACGTGGCCTGTGGCGGCGGGCGCCATCCGCAGTACCGCGAAGAAGACGGCCAGCGCGTCATGCGGCAAAGCGACATTACCGTGCGCGTCGGGCTGGGGCGCGGCGACGCCAGCGACACCGTCTGGACCTGCGACCTGAGCCACGACTACGTCTCGATCAACGCCGACTACCGCTCATGAATGCCGCGTTCGAACGTTTGCTGGCGCGCGCCGAGGGCCTGATCGAGCGCATCGAGGTGGTCCTGCCGCAACCGCTGGCGCAGCCCGACTGGGACGCGTCGTGCGCCTACCGCTATCGCAAGCGCAGCGCCGGGCGCAGCAGTCTGGAGCCGGTGCGTCACATCGGCGCCATGCAGCTGAGCGACCTCAAAGAGATCGATCAGCAAAAAGAAAAAATTCAGCGCAACACTTTGCAGTTCGTGCGCGGACAGTTGGCCAACAACGTGCTGCTCACCGGCGCGCGCGGTACCGGCAAGTCGTCGTTGATTCGTGCCTGCCTGAACGAATACGCGCCGCTGGGTCTGCGCCTGATCGAGGTTGACAAGACCGATCTGGTTGACCTGCCCGACATCGTTGACCTGGTGTCGCAGCGGCCTGAGAAATTCATTGTTTTTTGCGACGACCTGAGCTTCGAGGACGGCGAGCCCGGCTACAAGGCACTCAAGTCGATCCTCGACGGCTCGGTCGCTGCCACGACGCCCAACGTGCTGATCTACGCCACCAGCAACCGCCGTCACCTGCTGCCCGAGCACATGAAAGATAACCTGAGCTATAGCCACAGTGACGACGGCGAGGTGCATCCGGGTGAGGTGGTGGAAGAAAAAATCTCGCTTTCCGAGCGCTTTGGTTTGTGGGTGAGTTTCTATTCGTTCAATCAGGACGAGTACCTGGCCATCGTGGCGCAGTGGCTCGGCGCCTTTGGCGTCAACGCCGCGGACATGGAAGCAGCGCGCGCCGAGGCGCTGATCTGGTCGCTCGAGCGCGGCTCGCGCAGTGGCCGCGTCGCCTACCAGTTCGCCCGCGACTTTGCCGGACAGCGGCGCGCATGACGCACCCCAAGACGCCGCTGGTCGCCGATGCCGGCCTGGCGCGCGTCGGAGGTCCCGATCGCCCGGTTGTGGACGTGGCGGTCGGCGTGCTCATCCAGCGCAATGGCGACTTTCTGCTGACGTCGCGGCCACTGGGAAAGGTCTACGCCGGCTATTGGGAGTTTCCGGGTGGCAAGCTGGAGGCTGGCGAGTCGGTCGAGCAAGCGCTGGCGCGCGAACTGCACGAGGAACTGGGCCTGCGGGTCGGACCGGTGCAACGCTGGCGCGAAGCACTTGTTGACTACCCGCACGCCTTGGTGCGCCTGCATTTTTGCAAGGTGTTCGATTGGTCGGGCGAATTGCAGATGCGTGAGGCGCAACGCTTTTCCTGGCAGCGACTGCCGGTGACGGTGGCGCCAATCCTGCCCGGCACCGTGCCGGTGCTGCAATGGCTGGCCGACGAGGCGTTGGCGCCAGCGGCTGGCGGTTGCATGCCGCCTTGCAGTGCTTGATTTGCCGCACCGACAGCCTAAGTTGAAGCCTTTTGTGCTATAAAAACAATAACTGCTCGCCCATGCCTTGTAATGGTTAGATGCCAATTTATTTTATATTTTCAGGCGAAGCCGGTTTGCCGCCAGGCTTCAAACACCGTCACCGCCACGGCGTTGGACAGGTTCAAGCTGCGCTGACCGGCGACCATCGGCAGGCGCACCGCGGCACTGGCCGGCAGGGATCGACGCAAGGCGTCGCTGAGGCCCCGCGTCTCGGCGCCAAAGACCAGGTAGTCGCCGCGTTGAAAAGCCACCTCGAAGACGCTGCGCTGCGCCCGGGTCGTCAGCGCGAACAGGCGTTCCAGAGGTGGCTTCTGCGTCGTCAAGAAGGCCGCCCAGTCGGCGTGGCGCTGGACGGTGGTGTACTCGTGGTAGTCGAGCCCGGCGCGGCGCAAGTGCTTGTCGTCCATCGAGAAGCCCAGCGGTTCGATCAAGTGCAGCGTGCAGCCGGTGTTGGCGGCCAAGCGGATGACGTTGCCGGTGTTAGGCGGAATTTCGGGTTCGACCAGAACAATGTGAAACATGCGCCGATTGTCGCGGCCATTTGCGCCTGACCGTGCCTTCCAGGCTTAAGCCGTGCGGGCAAACACCACCGCGGTGACGCGCGCTGCGCCGGCGTCCTTGAGCACCCGGGCGGCGGCAGACAACGACGCACCGGTGGTCATGACGTCGTCGACCAGGATGACGTGGCGATCGATCAGCAGCTTGGCGCGCAGCGGGTCGACGGCCAGCGCACCGTCCAGGGCGACCAGGCGCTGGCTGCGCGTGAGGGTGTGCTGCGCCGGCGTGTCGACGAGCTTGAGTAACACGTCGGCGCGGCACTTGTCAGCGGCCAGCTGCTGCGCCAGCAACAACGCCTGGTTATAGCCGCGCTCCCGCAGGCGCTGGGCCGACAGTGGCATTGGCAGCAGCAGCTGCGCCGACGCCAGCGCGTCTTCGACCCACGGTGCGGCGCGCAACAGCGTCGCCATGCTGCGCGCCATCCCCGTCTGGGCATGGAATTTGAACGCCGGGATCAGGGTCGACCAAGGAAAGCCGTAATCGACCGCTGCCAGACACAGGTCAAGCGGCGGTGGTTGCTTCAGGCAGGCACCGCACTGGCGCACTGCCTGCGGCACCTGCAGCGCGCAGGTCAGGCAGCGGTGCACCGGTTGGCCAAAGCGACCAACGCAGTCGTCGCACACCGGCTGTGCCGGCCAGGCACGGCAGACATGGCACTGGCTGGGCCACGCCGGCAGCCGCCCAGAACCGCGCCAATGACCCGATAACAGCGTGTTGAACATGCGCTCAATATACTCGGCCCCCGGTAGAAGTTTATGCACCCGATTCCCCCCGAATACACCGTCGATGCACCCGCGGCCGCGCGCTGGCACGGCTTGCCCATGAGCGCCTCGCCGTGGTTGCACGACGAGGTGGGGCGGCGCATGGCACTGCGGCTCGACGTCATCAAGACGGCACCGGCGCGCTGGCTGCACTGGGAGCCGTGGCGCGGTGGCTGGCAGACGCAGGGGCTGCTGGCGGCGCGCTATACGCAGGCGAGGTGCCTGTTGCTGGAGTCGACGCCGGCGGGGACTGCGGCGGTGGCGCAGGCGCTGCACGCGCCGTGGTGGAAGCCGCAGAGCTGGCGACAAGCGAAGCCGCAATTGGTGTCGCGGGTCGAGACGCCGGTGCAGATGCTGTGGTCAAACATGGCGCTGCACATGAGCGCGCAACCGTTGGCCTTGTTGGCGCAGTGGCACCAGGCGCTGGCGACCGACGGCTTCCTGATGTTTTCCTGCCTCGGGCCCGACACGCTGCTGGAGCTGCGCGCTCTGTATCAAAAGCTGGGTTGGCCGGCGCCGGCGCACCGCTACACCGACATGCACGATTGGGGCGACATGCTTTTGGCCAGCGGATTTGCCGACCCGGTGATGGACGTCGAGCGCATCACGTTGAGCTTTCCCACGGCGGCGCGGCTGCTGCAAGAGTTGCGCGGTCTTGGGCGCAACTTGCACCCGGCGCGCTTTGCCGCGCTGCGCGGCCGGCGCTGGCGCCAGCAACTGATCGACGCGCTGGGCCAGGGGCCGCTGCAATTGACCTTTGAAGTGGTCTACGGGCACGCGGTCAAACCCGCTGCCCGGCTGCCGGTCGCGCCGCGCAGCGCCATCAGTTTGGCGGACATGCGCCAGGCGCTGGCGCAGGGCCGCGCGGCCGCGCCGAGTCCCGTTGGGAGCCGTGTTGTCCTGGAGTCGCGTGATGACTGAGTTCGGCGTGCGTTGGGCCTTGATGGTCGTTTGCCTGGTTATTTTTTCGGCGTCATTCGCGGCCTTGCTCTGGGCGTCGTGGCGGCATCATCGCGCCACCAAAGTCGGTCTGGAAAACTTTCATCGGCAGCTGTGGGTCGAGATCGCCTGGACCATCGCGCCCTGCGTCATCGTGCTGCTGCTGACCTGGCCGACGGCGCGCATATTCTGGACGCCCTGACGGCGCTGCTACGCCGTTTTTTGTGGCTGCGTTATCGGGTTTTCCCCTGTCGTTTTTGGGGATTTGGTAGCGATTCCTCGTCTAGAATTGTTTGATAAATGTCAAAGGATCGACATTTCCATGCATCGAGGACGGTAAAAAATGGTTCATTTGTTCAAGTTGGCTCTGGGTGTTTGGGCAATTTTGACTTCGGTCGGGGCCTACGCCGGCTATGCGTACAACCTGCCCGAGCCGGTGACGCCGATTGCCCGGGAAACGCTGCACATGCACAACCTGGTCATGATCGTCATCCTGATCATGTTTTTTGTCGTGCTGGGTATGTTGATTTACTCGTTTCGCACGCACAACAAGGCCGCTGGTTACAAGGCTGCCAACTTCACCGCGCCGACCAACCGCAAGCAATGGCTCTGGGCCTTGTCGCCGTTTGCCTTGCTGTTCGTTATCGACTACGGCGTTTTTGGTATTCCGGCGTTTCACGCCGTCGTGTTGTACGAAGACACCAAGACCGACGCCGAACTGGTCGTCAAGGTCACCGGCAGTCAGTGGATGTGGCAGTACGAATTTCCGGCTGAAGGGGTCAGCTACTCCAGCCGCCTGATCACGCCGCGCGAGCAGATCGACAGCGGCGCCGCCAAAGGTGAACACTATCTGCTCGAAGTGGACAACCCGCTGGTCTTGCCGGTCAACAAGAAAGTGCGTTTCATCACCACGTCCAACGACGTCATTCACAGCTGGTGGGTACCGGCGTTTGGCGTCAAGCGCGACGCCGTGCCGGGTTTCCTGCGCGAGTTCTGGGCGACGGTGGAAAAAACTGGCACCTACCGCGGCCAATGCTCGGAGCTGTGCGGCAAAGAGCACGGCTTTATGCCGGTGGTGGTCAATGTGGTGAGCCAGGAAGAATTTGCGACTTGGCTGGCGAGCAAAAAGGCCGCCGCGACACCGGCGCCAGCACCCACTGCGCCAGCGCCCGCCGCCGCCGAGGCGGCACCGGCTGCGGCCAAGGCGGTGGTCGCCAAAGCCGCGCAGTAAGACATCAACCGTACAGAAATCAAGAAGGAGTTGGCAATGGCACACGATATGGCGCATGGCGCACCGCAGGCGGATTCGCATAGCGGGCATTATTCGGGTGGTTTTGTGCGTTGGCTGGAGACGACCAACCACAAGGACATCGGCATCATGTACCTGATCTTCGGCATCGTCATGTTGCTGACCGGCGGCGCCATGATTTTGACGGTGCGACTGGAGCTGTTTCAGCCGGGTTTGCAGTTTGTTCAGCCCGAGCTGTTCAACCAGCTCATCACCTTGCACGGGCTGGTGATGGTGTTCGGTTTTGCCATGCCGGTGGCGACCGGTCTGGCCAACTACATGCTGCCGATGATGATCGGCGCGCCAGACATGGCCTTGCCGCGGCTGAATAACTGGGGTTTCTGGATCTTGCCGCCAGCGGCGATCATGCTGACGTTGCCGTTCTTTCTGGGGTTGATGGGCGTCGGTCCAGGGGCCGTCGATACTGGCTGGACGCTGTACGCGCCGTTGTCCATCCAGAGCGGATGGGGTATGGACTTTGCCATTTTTGCCGTGCACATGCTCGGTGTGTCGTCCATTTTGGGTTCGATCAACATCATCGTCACGGTGCTCAATATGCGCGCCCCGGGCATGTCGTTCATGAAAATGCCGCTGTTTGCCCACGGCTTCCTGATGACTGCCGTGCTGCTGATCACCATCATGCCGGTGTTCGCCGGTGGCGTGACGATGGTGCTGATGGATCGGCACTTCGATACGCACTTCTTCAACGCCGCCGGCGGTGGCGACCCGGTGTTATGGCAACACATTTTCTGGTTCATGGGGCACCCCGAGGTGTACGTGCTGTTGCTGCCGATCGCTGGTGCACTGCCGCACGTGTTTTCGGCGTTTGCCCGCAAGCCGATTTATGGTTACAAAGCGCAGGTCTATTCGTTCTGGGCCATTGCCGGGCTGGGCCTGATCGTCTGGGCGCACCATATGTTCACCAGCGGTATGTCGTTTGGCAGCCAGATTTACTTCATGTACATCACGATGGCGATTTCTTTTCCGCTCGCCGTGCTGTTCTTCTGCTGGATCGCGACCATCTGGAAGGGCTCGATGAGCTTCGAGACGCCCATGTTGTTTGCTTTGGGTTCGCTGGTGTTGTTTGGCTGGGGTGGGGTCACCGGCCTGGCGCTGTCTGACGCCGCCGCCGACCCGCAGTACCACAACGCCTACTTCATGGTGGCGCACTTTCATTACGCCTTCTACCCGACGGCGGTGATGGGTGCGATGGCGGCCATCTACTACTGGTTGCCCAAATGGACCGGTCACATGCTCAATGAAACACTGGGCAAATGGCACTTCTGGGTGACCATCGTTGGCTTCAACCTGACGTTCATTCCGCAGTTTTTTGTTGGCCTGGCCGGCATGCCGCGGCGCATTCCTGACTATCCGATGATGTTTGCCGAGTGGAACATGCTCTCGAGCATCGGTGCTTTCATCCTGGGCGCCGCGCACCTGATCTTCATTTACAACGTTGTGCAGACGGTGCGTGGTGGCAAGAAGGCCGAGGCCAAAGCCTGGGAAGGCGCCGAAGGCCTGGAGTGGACCGTGCCGTCGCCGGCGCCGTACCACACCTTCGAGACGCCGCCGGTCATCAAGTAATCGACGCAGCAACGTGACGGATTTTTCAGCCATGCAAGACAACGGGTTCGATACCAAAGAGTGGGCAAAGCGCCGGCGTGACAACAAGCGCCTGGGCTATCTTTTTGGCGTCATCGTGGTGGTGATCTTTCTGGGGTCGATATGGAAATATCGTCCGTTCTAGGCGCATCGCCAGCCGTTGAGCGCCAGCGTCTGAACAAGCGCCTGGCGCTCAAACTGGCTGCAGTGGCGCTGTTCTTTGTCGGCTTTGGCTTTGCCATGGTGCCGATCTACAACGTTTTTTGCGAACTCACCGGGCTCAACGGCAAGACCAACGAGACTGCGGTAGTGCTCGACAAAAACACGCAGATCGATTACTCACGCACCGTCAAAGTCGAGTTCTTGAGCCACAGCATGCCGGGCGTCGGCCTGAGTTTCAAGCCTGAGCAATTTACGTTGCGCGTGCATCCGGGTGAAATTTCGCGCATGAACTACACCATCACCAACCACAGTGACAAGGTGTTCGTTGGCCAGGCGGTGCCCAGCGTGACGCCGGCGGTGGCGGCGCAATACTTTGAAAAGCTCGAATGTTTTTGCTTCAGCCAGCAGACCTTTGCGCCGCACGAAACACGCACCATGCCGGTGGTTTACGTTGTCAACCCCAAGCTCGACGCCGACTTGGGCACGGTGACGCTGTCGTATACATTTTTTGAGGCCGTCAAGGCCAAGAGTTGAGCCTAAGGAAACATCAATGACACACGCTGCAACTGCAACCGGCCGCGGCCACTACTTTGTGCCGGCCGCCAGCCGTTATTCCACTTATCTGTCGGTGGGCATCTTTTTGCTGGCGCTGGGCTTTATCTTTCGCATCAACGGCACCGCCGCCGGTGCCTGGAGCATGATGGCCGGCTTTGCGCTCATTCTCTACGTGGTGATCGGTTGGTTCGGCCAGATCATCGGCGAGAACATGCGTGGCGTCTATACCAAGTGGGAAGATCGCTCGTACCGCATCGGCATGGTCTGGTTCATCTTTTCCGAGGTGATGTTTTTTGCCTGCTTTTTTGGCGCGCTGTATTACATCCGCCGCATTGCCTTGCCAGAACTCGGTGGCTTTGAGGCCGCCTACAGTCCTTACGAAAAATTCACCAGCGCCTGGCCCAGCGCCGGCCCGTTGGGTGAGCCGTTTTCGCCGATGCACGCTTGGGGCATTCCCGCGGTCAACACCTTGTTGCTGCTGACGTCGGGGGCGACGCTGACCTGGGCGCATTGGGGTTTGATCAAGGGCAAACGCTTCCAGCTCAATTTTGGTTTGTTGCTGACGGTGCTTCTCGGCTCGACCTTCATGGGCTTCCAGGTATTTGAGTACGCGCACGCCTACTCTGAAATGGGTCTGACGCTGGGCGCCGGGGTCTACGGTGCCA
>JBBIGT010000093.1:0-8984 GCA_037447395.1 Comamonadaceae bacterium
TATCGGGGGTGCTGCGCCGGGCATCAGCAGGGCCCGGCCGTAGGAGTGGGCGGGCAGATGGTCTCTGAGCAGTGGGCTCATCCATTGCTGGGCGCGGGTGTCTCCTGCGAGCGCAAAGGCGTCGAGCGACGTTTGGCTGTCGTTTTCAGACAGGCGGATGCTGCGGCGTTGACCCCGTTTGGGGTCACGGTAGCGCAGCACGTCAGTGCCCTCCAGGCCGAGCAGCGCCTCAATGGCTTGCAACACGGTTTCTGACACCGGCTCATGGTGCGCGGCGCGCAATTGCAGGCCGCAGCGCTCCTGCGCGCCGCTGGCGCCGTTGGAAAACGCCACGCAGCTTGCAAAGGCAAACTCGCCCATCAGCGTTTGCAGTTGGCTCTGCACGGTCAGTCGGGTGGCGTCGGGTAACCACGCCAGCGCCAGCAGGCTCCAGGGCAGTTCGGCTTTAAGGACTTTGACAGCGCTGTGCTTGAACTCGGGCTGCTTCGAGTCTGGGCAGAAAGTCGCTGTGGTCAGGGCATTGATCCCGGTCAGGTGTGCGCCAGTGGCACTGACACCGCTTAAAAATTCTTCGCCCCAATGCATTGCCAAAAAAGCCTGGTTCACAGCCACCTCGGGGCCGGGTTGGACCGGCAGCGTGATGCAAGCGCGCGTGCTGGTCACGTGCACCAGGTCACCCGCGTGCAGGCGCAGCCGGACCATGTCCTGCGGGTTCAGGCTCAGCGCGGGTTCGCTGGCGTGACCAAACAGGCGCCCGAGTGTGCCGGTGCGGCTCATCCCGTGCCACTGGTCGCGCAAGCGTCCGGTGGTCAGCGAAAACGGGTAGCGGGCACTGCGCGGCTCGGCCACCGGCCGGTAGGCGGTGGCGACGAAGCGTGCCTTGCCGTCGGGCGCGGGGAAAAGGCCGTCTTCGTACAGTCTGGACCAACCCCGATGCTGCCCAGCCGGCATCGGCCACTGTTGTGGGGCGACTTCGAGCAGGGCGTAGCTCATGCCGGTGATGTCGAGGTCGCGGCCACGGGTGGACGCGCGGTGTTCATTCCAGACCATCTCAGGGCAGGTGTAGGCAAAGCGTACCGCATTGTCCGGCTTGGCCAGCAGGCGCTGCAAGCGCTGCGCAAAATCGGTGGCAATTTGCCAGTCGTGACGCGCTGCCCCGCTGGGGTCGATCGCGGCGCGCACGCGGCTGACGCGGCGCTCAGAATTGGTCACGGTGCCGTCTTTTTCACCCCAGGTGGTGGCCGGCAACAGCAGGTCGGCCAAGCGCGCGGTGGCGGTGGTGGCATAGGCTTCTTGCAGCACCACGTACTCTGCGCGCTCGAGGGCGCGACGCACCGTGGTTTGATCGGGCAGGCTTTGTGCCGGGTTGGTGCAGGCGATCCAGAGCGCCTTGATTTCACCGTCGGCTGCGGCCTGGAACATCTCAACCGCCGTCTTGCCGGGCCTGGCGGGCACCTCGGGTACGTTCCAAAGCGCCGCCACTTCGGCACGATCGGTGGCGCTGTTCAGGTCGCGATGACCACTGAGCAAGTTGGCCATGGCGCCCACTTCGCGCCCGCCCATCGCGTTGGGCTGGCCGGTGAGGGAAAACGGCCCGGCACCCGGTTTGCCTATTTGGCCGGTCGCCAGGTGCAGGTTGATCAGCGCGGTATTTTTGGCCGTGCCGCTGCTGGACTGGTTCAGTCCCTGGCAATACAGGCTGAGCGTGGGTCGACGCATGCTGCCATCGCTGACACCGGCAAAGAGCCGGGTCGCTTCTGCCAGCGCGTCCTGACGAATGCCACACACCTGAGACACCAGCGCCGGTGTGCAGTCGCGTACCAACGCTTTCAGAGTTTCGAACCCCTGGGTGTGAGCAGAAATGAAGCTGGCGTCTGTCCAGCCCTCCCACAGCATCAGGTGCAACATGCCGTTGAACAACATGACGTCGGTGCCGGGCAAAATGGGCAGGTACAGGTCGGCCACGTCTGCGCTGTCGGTGCGGCGCGGGTCGGCCACGATGAGTTTCAGCGCCGGGTTAGATCGACGCGCTTCTTCGATGCGCCGAAACAGCACCGGGTGCGCAAACGCGGGGTTGGCGCCGACGACAAAGAGCGTGCCTGCGTGATCGACGTCGGCGTAACAGCATGGTGGCGCGTCCATGCCCAGCGTCTGTTTGTAACCAGCGACCGCGCTGCTCATGCACAGGCGCGAGTTGCTGTCGATGTTGTTGGTGCCAATCAAGCCCTTGGCGAGCTTGTTGAAGACGTAATAGTCCTCGGTGAGCA
Source organism: Comamonadaceae bacterium (assembly GCA_037447395.1). Classification (GTDB taxonomy): domain Bacteria; phylum Pseudomonadota; class Gammaproteobacteria; order Burkholderiales; family Burkholderiaceae_C; genus Rhodoferax. The sequence continues at coordinate 2,268 of JBBIGT010000093.1, forward strand.
ACTGGCCCGAGAGGTAAAACCCGACGGCGTCTGGCCCGTGCTGCGCAATCACCTGGGCAAAACGCTGCGCCGCCGCGTCCAGTGCGTTGTCCCAAGTGACGGCGTGCGTTGCGCCGCCGCGTTGCAGGCGCTGCAAGGGGTGTAGCAGCCGCGCCTGCGCAGTAATGGCAGCGCTGGCCGTGAGGTGCAACGTGGCGCCCTTGCTGCACAAGCGCCCAAAGTTAGCCGGGTGCTCAGGGTCACCCCGCACGCCGGTGATTTGCTTGTCCGTCGTTTCGATGATCACCCCGCAGCCAACGCCGCAGTACGGGCAGGTAGAACGTGTTTCGGTCATGGCAAGCGCAACGGTCAGTCAGGGTGTTCGTTCGGCGCGGGTACGGTGGCGAAGCACAGACGGCGTGACGATGCGTGCTTTTACGCGCAGGCGGCGTGCCGGGTCGGGCCGGCCGCTGGACGGGTCTGATCGATGGCATGGCTGGCCAGTTCGCAGGTCAACAGGTAGACCTGCCGGTCTTTGACCTTGACGCTGAATTTGGGTGTGCAGCCATGGTCGGGCGCTGCCGCTTCGCCGTCGCCAAGACCAATGGTCCAGTTGTGTAACGGGCACGCCACGCTGCTGCCAAATACGATGCCCTGGCTCAGAGGCCCGCCTTTGTGCGGGCAACGGTCGAGCAGGGCAAAAACGTCGTCTTGGTCATTGCGAAAGAGTGCCACATCCAAGCCCTGCGCTCGGCTGACACGGCGGGCGCCCAGCACAGGAATGTCGTCGACGTTGCAGATGGCGGTCCAAGTGTTCATTGTGCTATATCCTTTGAAGCGGTTGGCGCTTATTCTGTAAGGGCTAGAGGCCAATTTGCTTTGATTTATGCGGAGCACAGCGCGGCAAATTGACGGGTATCGACCTGGGCTTTGTCAAATTCAAACCAGGGGTCGGGCTCACCGTCGAGCGCAAATTGCAGGCTTTCCCACAGCGCTTTGCGGCCAGCAGCGTCGTCAACAACGCGTTTTTTGACGTAGTCCAGGCCAACGCGAGCCACAAAATGCACGGTACGCTCCAGGTACCAGCCCTCTTGCCGGTACAACTCGCAAAATGCGCCGGCGTACTCCAGCACCTCGGCGGACGTTTTGACCTTGACCAGAAAGTGCGCAACTTCGGTCTTGATGCCGCCGTTGCCGGCGACATGAATCTCCCAGCCCGAGTCCACGCCGATGACGCCCACGTCCTTGATACCGGCCTCGGCACAGTTGCGCGGGCAACCGCTCACGGCCAGCTTGACCTTGTGCGGCGCGTACATGCGCCACAGGGCGCGCTCCAGGTCTTTGCCCATCTGGGTGCTGTCTTGCGTGCCCATGCGACACCACTCGCTGCCGACGCAGGTCTTGACCGTGCGCAACGCCTTGGCGTAGGCGTGGCCGCTGGGCATGCCCAGGTCTTGCCAGACGGCAGGCAGCTGTTCCTTTTTCACCCCCAGCAAGTCGATGCGCTGGCCACCGGTGACCTTGACGGTAGGAATCCGGTACTTGTCGACCACGTCGGCGATGCGGCGCAATTCGCTGGCGCTGGTCTCGCCGCCCCACATGCGCGGGATCACGCTGTAGCTGCCGTCCTTTTGAATGTTGGCGTGACTGCGCTCGTTGATGAAACGGCTTTGCGGGTCGTCCCTGGCTTCCTTGGGCCAGGTACTGATCAGGTAGTAGTTGACCGCCGGGCGACAGCTGGCGCAGCCGTTGGGCGTTTTCCACTCCATGAAGGCAAACACGTCGGAGATGCGCAGCAGCTTGTTGGCGCGGATGGCATCACGCACCGCTTGATGGCCATGGTCGGTGCAAGCGCACATGGCTTTGGTCTTCGGTGTGGCCGAATAATCAGCGCCGGCGGTCAGAATCAGCAGTTGCTCCACCAGCCCGGTGCATGAGCCGCAGGATGCGCTGGCCTTGGTGTGCTTGCGCACTTCATCGAGCGTCAACAAGCCTCGCTCCCGGATGGTCTTGCAGATCGTGCCTTTGGTGACGCCGTTGCAGCCGCACACCTCGTCGCAGTCCTGCATGGCCGCGGCCTTGTTTTGGCCCTGGTGACCGGCGTCGCCAATGTTGCTCTCACCAAACATCAGCTTGTCGCGAATGTCGGCGATGTGGCGGCCATCACGCAGCAACTTGAAGTACCAGCTGCCGTCCACGGTGTCACCATACAGGCAGGCACCGACCAGTTTGTCGTCTTTGAGCACCAGCTTCTTGTACACCCCGGCTTTGGGGTCGGTCATCACGATTTCTTCGGTACCGTCGCCACCGGCAAAGTTGCCGGCACTGAATAAGTCGATGCCGGTGACCTTGAGCTTGGTCGAGGTCAGCGACCCGACGTAGCGCCCAATGCCAAACTGCGCCAGATGGTTGGCCGCCACTTTGGCCTGCTCAAACAGCGGCGCCACCAGGCCGTAGGCCGTACCACGGTGCGCGGCGCATTCACCCACGCTGTAAATGCGCGCATCGGTGATGGTTTGCAGCGTGTCATTGACGACGATGCCCTTGTCGCAGTGCAGGCGCATGCTTTGTGCCAGCGCGGTGTTGGGGCGAATACCGACCGCCATTACCACCAGGTCGGCCGCCACCACGCTACTATCTTTAAAGCATACGGCGCATACCCGGTCTGGGCTAGAGGCCAATTTAACTTGTAAATCTTGGATGCCACTGGCGGCCGCCAAAGCCGGGTCTGCAAGCAGATCAGCGGGTTTGAGCAGCGCCTGGGTTTGCGCGCCCATCAGGAACTTCAGGCCGCGCTCTTCCAGTGACTTTTGCAGCAGCTTGCCCGCTACTTCGTCCAGTTGGCGCTCCATCAAGGTGGGCATCACGTGCACCACACTCACTGTCATGCCGCGGCGCATCAGGCCGTTGGCGGCTTCGAGCCCGAGCAAGCCCCCGCCAATGACCACGGCGCGTTGATAGTGGGTGGCGGCATCGATCATCGCTTGTGTGTCGGCAATGTCGCGGTAGGCGATCACGCCTTGCAGATCTTTGCCGGCAATGGGCAGCATGAACGGGGTTGAGCCGGTACACAGCAACAGGCGGTCATATTCGGCATCGATCGTTTCACCGGCAGCGTTTTGCGCATGCACCAGGCGCTTGATGCGGTTCACCGACGTCACGCGCCAGCCAGCGTGCAGCGTGATGTGGTTGTTCTGGTACCAGGACCAGTCGTTGAGTACGATTTCTTCCAGCGTCTGCTCGCCCGCGAGCACCGGCGACAGCAAGATGCGGTTGTAGTTGGGGTGGGGTTCGGCACCAAAGACGGTGATGTCGTACAAGTCCGGGGCAATTTTCAGCAGTTCTTCCAGCGTGCGAACACCGGCCATGCCGTTGCCGACCAAAACGAGCTTCAATTTGGTTTTTGGCGTGGTACGCATATCCATCAATTTCCTCGATCAGTTGACGTCAAAACAAGCCTCTGGTCTGACCCGTCGCGAACGGTCTCAGGCGGCCTTTTCGACATGGGATTGGCGGGTGTACAAGAAGTCAATCACCGCTTTGCGGTAGGACAGGTACTGGTGGTCTTCGGCCAGTTGCACGCGATTGCGCGGGCGCGACAGTTGCACGTCGAGCACCTCGCCGATCGTGGCCGCGGGGCCGTTGGTCATCATCACGATCTTGTCGGACAGCAGCACGGCTTCGTCCACGTCATGCGTGACCATCACCACGGTGGCGCGGGTTTTGGCCACAATGTCCAACAATTCGTCCTGCAGCTTGGCTCGGGTGAGCGCGTCGAGTGCGCCAAACGGCTCATCCATCAGCAGCACCTTGGGCTCCATGGCCAGGGCGCGGGCGATGCCGACGCGCTGCTTCATACCCCCAGAGATTTCCCCTGGGCGTTTTTGTGCCGCGGCGCTCAGACCAACCAACGCCAAGGCCGCATCGGTGCGTGCGGCGAGTTGTGCCTTGGATTCCGAAGGCGCGCCCGTGGAGCGGTTGGCCGCACCAAACACGCGCTCCACGCCCAGATAGACGTTTTCAAAACAAGTGAGCCACGGCAGCAGTGAGTGGTTTTGAAACACCACCGCGCGGTCGGGACCTGGACCGGCAATTTCACGGTTGTCACACAGCAAGTGGCCATGGGTAGGCGTGGTCAGACCGGCGATCAGATTCAACAGTGTCGATTTGCCGCAGCCCGAGTGGCCAATCAGCGCGACAAATTCGCCCTTGGCTACCGTCAGGTTGATACCATGCAGTGCGCAAAACGGCCCTTTTTTTGTCTTAAAAGTTTGTTCAACGCCGACGATGTCGATGAACTTGCTGGTTTGGTTGAGGTTCATGATTTGACTTCCTCAAAGGTGAATGCGGTGGCCACTTTGATCAGCGCGTATTCCAGAATCAGCCCGACGCTGCCAATTACAAAGATGGCGATGATGATGTTTGTGACGTTCAGGTTGTTCCACTCGTCCCACACCCAAAAGCCGATGCCCACACCGCCCGTCAACATCTCGGCGGCCACGATCACCAGCCAGGCCGTACCCACGGCCAGCCGCACGCCGGTGAGCATGTAGGGCAGCACCGAGGGGAACAAAATCCTGGTCACGATCTTCCATTCGCTCAAATTCAGCACCCGCGCGACGTTCATGTAATCCTGTGGTACGCGCTGCACGCCCACCGCAGTGTTGATGATCATCGGCCAGATGCTGCAGATAAAAATCGTCCAGATGGCCGCCGGGTCAGCACCCTTGAACACCAGCAGGCCGATGGGCAGCCAGGCCAGGGGGGAGACCGGGCGCAACAGGCTGATGAGCGGATTGAACATGCGGCTTAAAAATTCAAACCGGCCGATGGCAAAACCCACGGGGATGCCCACTGCAGCGGCCAGCCCAAAGCCCACCGCCACGCGCTGCAGACTCATCAGCACATTCCAGCCCACGCCCTGGTCGTTGGGACCGTTGCGGTAGAACGGGTCGCTGAAAATCACCAGCGCCTGCTTGAAGGTGTCGGCCGGTGACGGGATGCTGCTGGCGGTGCTGACGCTGACCAGTGCCCAGATGCCTAGCAGCAGCCCAAATCCAAAAAGCGGTGGCAAGACGGCGAGCCATAAACCGTGCCAGTCGAAAGCTGGTTTCTGAATGGTTTTTCTGGCCTTTGCCCTTGTGGATTCTTTGCGTGTAGCTACACTATTCATAGTATTTGAATGAGCCGTCGAAACCGCTGACGCAGCGCCAGTGGCTTCCAGGGGCGAATGAAAAACAGCGCTGACCATGGGGCTTCTCCCGGGTGGTTTTTTAGGCGTGAACCTTGAATGCATCGGCGTATTTCTTGGGGTCTTTGCCGTCCCACACCACGCCGTCGATCAGTTTGCTCGTGCGCATCACATCTTTGGGAAGCGGCGTCTTGGCGGCGCTCGCGGCCTGTTTGTAGATATCGATCTGATTGATCTGTTTGGCCACTGCCAGATAGTCAGGATGTTCTTTGAGCAAACCCCAGCGTTTGTGCTGCGTCAAAAACCACATGCCATCACTCAGGTAAGGGAAGTTGACCGCACCACCGTCAGAGAACTTCATGTGGTTGGGGTCGTCCCAGGTTTTGCCCATGCCGTTTTGGTAGCGGCCCAGAATGCGCTCGTTGATGGCATCGACGCTGGTGTTGATGTACGACTTTTGTGCCACCGTTTCGGCCATTTTGAGTTTGTTTTGCAAACTGGCGTCGATCCATTGGCTGGCTTCCAGAATGGCGGCAGTGACCGCGCGCGCCGTATTGGGATGCTTTTTGACAAAGTCAGCGCTGGTGCCCAGCACTTTTTCGGGATGGTCGCGCCAGACGTCCTGACTGGTCGCGGCTGACACGCCTATTTTGTCGATGATGGCGCGGTGGTTCCACGGTTCGCCCACGCTGAAACCGTCCATGTTGCCCACCCGCATGTTGGCCACCATTTGCGGCGGCGGCACGACGATCGATTTGACATCTTTGAACGGGTTGATGCCTGCCGAAGCCAGCCAGTAGTAAAGCCACATGGCGTGCGTGCCAGTCGGAAAGGTCTGCGCAAAGGTGTATTCGCGTGGTTCTTTTTTCATCAGCGCAACCAAGCCTTCAAGCGTGGACGCGCCTTTATCTGCGAGGCTCCTCGATAAGGTCAAGCCCTGGCCGTTGCGGTTGAGCGTCATCAGCACTGCCATGTCTTTTTTGGCACCACCGATACCGAGGTGGACGCCGTAGACCAGTCCGTACAGCACGTGGGCAAAGTCGAGTTCGCCGGTCGCGAGCTTGTCGCGCACACCCGCCCAGGACGCTTCCTTGGTGGGGATGATCTTGACCCCGTATTTTTTGTCGATGCCCAGGACGCTGGCCATGACCACACTGGCACAGTCAGTCAGTGGTATGAAGCCAATCTTGACCTCGGCCTTTTCGGGTGCGTCGGAGCCTGCGGCATAGACCATCGAGCGCAGCGACGGGCTGATGCCGGCCACGCCCACGGCGGCGGTTTGCAACACCGCGCGGCGGCTCAAACTGGGTTTCAAAAGATCGGTCATGGCGACTTCCTTCCAAGGTGTGACAAGCTAAAAACAAAAAAGGCGTCCTCACGTGGCCGCTTGCAATCGGGGGAATTGCTTGCAGCCCGTGGGGACGCCTTTGTCCAGTGTGACCGATTCGACCCGCCGTTGGGTGGATTCGATCAAGTGACCCGCAGTGGTCTCGTTAGCTACAAAGCAATCAGCATGCCAGCTCTCGATTTTCTGCATCTGCTATATA
>JBBIGT010000094.1:0-8951 GCA_037447395.1 Comamonadaceae bacterium
CCGTGCGCGGCTGATTGCTGGCGTCAATTTGCCAATGTTGTTGCGGGCCATGACCTACCGCAGCGAGTCGCTGGATACGCTGGTCATGCGCGCGCTCGCGGGCGGAACCCAGGGTGTCATGCAAGTCGCCGTGACCGCGCCGCAAAATCAACGACGTCAACCTCATGATCAAAGCCACCACGACCATCAGCAATAAGTTGGGCCTGCACGCGCGCGCGTCGGCCAAGTTGACCAAACTGGCCGGCAGTTTTCCGTGTGAAGTATGGATGTCGCGCGGCGAGCGTCGGGTCAACGCCAAAAGCATCATGGGCGTCATGATGCTGGCCGCCGGCATGGGCGCGGAGGTGGAGGTGGAAACCCACGGCGAGGGCGAGCACGACGCCATGCGGGCGCTCTTGGCGCTGATCGACGACAAGTTTGGTGAGGGGCAGTAGGGCCAGCGGTCCGAACCACGCGGTGATGAGGAACGCATGACTTTTTCGATCCACGGTCTACCGGTTGCGCGGGGCATCGCCATCGGCCGCGCCGTGCTGGTTGCATCCAGCCGACTCGACGTCGCGCACTACTTCATCGAGCCGTCGCAGATTGACGCCGAACTCAAGCGCGTGCGCGACGCCCGTGACGTCGTCGTCGCCGAAATTCACCGCCTGCAGGAAGGTATTGCCCAGTTGGGGCCGAAAGAGGCACCGCACGAACTCGCCGCGCTGCTTGAGGTGCACCTGATGCTGCTGCAGGATGAAGAGCTCGCCCAGGGTGTGCGCAACTGGATCAAGGATCGGTTGTACAACGCCGAATGGGCGTTAACCAGTCAGCTGGAGGTCGTGGCGCGCCAGTTTGACGAGATGCAGGACGACTATTTGCGCGAACGCAAGGCCGACCTCGAGCAGATCACCGAGCGCATCTTGCGTGCCATGCGCGGCGTCTCCTCGCCGCTGGTGCAGCCACTGGCGCGCAAGGAGCGCCGGACCAGCCAACAAGAGCTGTTGCTTGACGATACGGTCGACGTGCCCTTGATCCTGGTGGCGCACGACCTTTCGCCGGCCGACATGCTGCAGTTCAAGCAAAGCGTCTTTGCCGGCTTTATCACCGACGTGGGCGGCAAGACCTCGCACACCGCCATCGTCGCGCGCAGTCTGGACATTCCGGCGGTGGTCGGTGCGCGTTTGGCCAGCCAGCTGCTGCGTCAGGATGACTGGGTCATCATCGACGGAGATGCGGGTGTGGTGGTGGTCGACCCCTCGCCGATCATCCTGGCCGAATACGGTTTCCGGCAACGTCAGGGGGAGCTTGCCCGCGGCCGTCTGGCGCGGCTGTTGCACACGCCCGCGGTGACGCTCGACGGCGAGAAAGTCGAGCTGCTCGCCAACATCGAAATGCCCGACGACGCCGAGGCCGCGGTCAAGGCAGGCGCCATGGGGGTCGGTCTGTTTCGCAGCGAATTTTTGTTCATGGGTCGCCACGGCGTGCTGCCCAACGAGGAAGAGCAGTACCTGGCGTATCGGCGTGCCGTCGAGGGCATGCACGGCTTGCCGGTGACGATCCGCACGGTTGACATCGGCGCCGACAAACCACTTGACGAGTCGGCGCGTGACATGGGGCACCTGAACCCGGCACTGGGTCTGCGCGCCATTCGCTGGAGCTTGACCGAGCCGGCGATGTTTCTGACGCAGTTGCGCGCCATTTTGCGCGCCGCCGCGCACGGCCCGGTGCAGCTGCTGATTCCGATGCTGGTGCACGCCAGCGAGATCCGCCAGACGGTGTCGCTGATCGACCACGCGCGGGTGCAGCTCGACAACCGAGGTGTCGCTTATGGGCCGCTGAAGATCGGCGCGATGATCGAAATACCGGCGGCGGCGCTGACGCTGAAGTTGTTCCTCAAGTACTTTGATTTTTTGTCGATCGGCACCAACGACCTCATTCAATACACGCTGGCCATTGACCGCGCCGACGAGTCGGTCGCGCACCTGTACGACCCCTTGCATCCGGCGGTATTGCGCTTGATCGCCAACACCCTGGCCGAGGCGCAAGCGCAGGGCAAGCCGGTCAGCGTCTGCGGCGAGATGGCCGGCGACGTCAGCCTGACGCGGTTGTTGTTGGGCCTGGGTCTGCGCAGCTTCTCCATGCACCCGGCGCAGATTCTGGCGGTCAAGCAAGAGATCTTGCGTGCCGATACCAGCAAACTGAAAGATTGGGCGTGCCAGGTGCTCGACGACGACGAGCCGGTCAAGCGCATCGCTCGCGCGGCTTGAGGTGTTTTACGCCGAAAGCGCTTGATTCATAAGCGCTTGTTGCTACTAAAAACGAGGTATGTTGGGATGGCTGAGCTGGCCGCCACGCACCAGCATGCGGCCGTACTCGGCGCAGCGCTGTAGCGTCGGAATGACCTTGCCGGGGTTGAGCAACTGACGTGGGTCGAAGGCGCGTTTGACGCCAAAGAATTGCTCGTTCTCCGCCGCGCTGAACTGCACGCACATGCTGTTGAGCTTTTCCACGCCAACGCCGTGCTCGCCGGTCACCGTGCCGCCCATGGCGACGCTGGTTTCCAGAATCTCGGCGCCAAACTGCTCGGCGCGGTGCAGTTGGTCGGCTTCGTTGGCGTCGAACAGGATCAGCGGGTGCAGATTGCCGTCGCCGGCGTGAAAGACGTTGGCGCAGCGCAGTGCGTATTTCTTTTCCATTTTGGCAATGGCCAGCAGGATGTCGGCGACGCGCTTGCGCGGGATCGTCGAGTCCATGCACATGTAGTCCGGGCTGATGCGGCCGCTGGCGGGGAACGCATTCTTGCGTCCGCTCCAGAACGTCATGCGTTCCTGTTCGCTCTGGCTCACTGCAATCTTGGTAGCGCCTGCCGCTCGCAGTACCTCGCTCATGCGGCCAATTTCTTCTTCGACCTCTTCTGGCGTGCCGTCGCTCTCGCACAGCAAAATCGCCGCCGCGTCCAGGTCGTAGCCGGCGTGCACATAGTCTTCGACTGCCGCGGTCATCGGCTTGTCCATCATCTCCAGCCCGGCCGGGATGATGCCGGCAGCGATCACCGCCGCCACCGCGTCGCCCGCCTGCGGGATGTTGTCAAAGCTGGCCATGATGCAGCGCGCCAGTTGCGGCTTGGGGATCAGCTTGACGGTGACCTCGGTGACGATGGCGAGCATGCCTTCGCTTCCGATCACCACGCTCATCAGGTCGTAGCCGGGGGCGTCGAGCGCGTCCGAGCCGAAGGTGACTGGCTCACCCGCCATCGTGTAGCCCTTGATCTTGAGAATGTTGTGCAGCGTCAGTCCGTATTTCAGGCAGTGCACGCCGCCGGAGTTCTCGGCGACATTACCGCCGATGGTGCAGGCAATCTGGCTGCTCGGGTCGGGCGCGTAGTACAGGCCGTGCGGCGCGGCGGCTTCGCTGATGGCCAGGTTGCGCACGCCGCATTGCACCACCGCCGTGCGCGCCAGCGCGTCGACCCGGAGGATTTTGTTGAAACGCGCCAGCGACAGCGTCACGCCGCGCGCGTGCGGCAGCGCGCCGCCCGACAAGCCGGTGCCCGCGCCGCGCGCCACCACCGGTACGTCCAGCGCGTGGCAGGTTTGCAGCACGGCCTGCAGCTGTGCTTCGTCTTCGGGCAGTGCCACCGCCAGCGGACGCTGGCGATAAGCGGTCAGGCCATCGCACTCGTAGGGCGTGGTGTCCTCGCTGTGCCATAGAAAGATATGCGCCGGGCACTTGGCTTGCAGCGCCTGAATCACCTGCGTTTGACGCTGGGCGTGCGCGAGGGTGTCAAAAGTAGTGTGGGTGGAAGCGACGTTCATGGCAAATCCTGCAGGGCCCACATGGGCGGCTCGCCACTGTAGCGGCAAGTGCACCAGCCTGGTGTGAGCAAAATTTAAGCGCTGATTGAAATTCTCAGATGCTATGAATATAATAGCTTTAGGCGCTTTATCTACATTGGCTATAGCCTAATTTACTTTAAATTTCAGGAGACGCTCTGCTTTAGCCAGTCGACAAAGGCGACGCACTCCCAGCGCTCCATCATGCCGGTGCGCCAGCACAGATAGTGCGAATGCGGGCTGGGCACGTTGGTGGCGAACGGCGCGCTACTGCCCAGGCGCACCAGAGAGCCGTTTTCCAGCCAGGGCACGGCCAGCTTCAGGCGAATCAGGGCGATGCCCATGCCGGCGGCGGCGCCGTCGCACATCAGGCCGACGTCGTTGAACTGCGAGCCGTCGACGGGTTCCGGCCAGTCCAGGGCCTTGGCGGAAAACCAGGTGCGCCAGGGTTCCAGCGGGCTGCGCAACAGCGCCTCGCCTTCCAGGTCTTGGGCCACTTCGAATGGACCGTTTTCACGCACGTAGGCCGGGCTGGCCAGCGGCGTGACTTCGTCCTTGAGGATGCAGATGTGCTCGACGTCGGCGTAACGGCCGGTACCGTAGCGGATCATCAGGTCGGCGTCTTCGGCAACGACGTCGAGCAGCGGAATCGAGATCTGCAGCGTCAGGTCGATCTCTGGGTAGGTCTCGGTGAATTGGCGCAGCCGCGGGATGAGGATCGAGCGGGCAAAGGTCGGCGTCGTCGCCAGGCGCAGTTTGCGCTTGCCTGGCGCCGCCGCCGAGCTGGGGAAACGCTGCAACATGCTTAGGCCTTCGCGCACGTGCGCCAGGTACTCGCTGCCTTCGGTGGTCAGTGAAAAATCGGAGCGGCCAAACAATTTGGTGCCGATGATTTGCTCGAGCTGCTTGACGCGGTGGCTGACGGCACTGGGTGTGACACACAGCTCGTCGGAGGTTTGCGTCACGCTGCGCAGGCGCGCCAGCGCTTCAAAAGTCAGCAGGCACTGAATGGGGGGAATGCGGGCGGTGGCCATGGCGGCCATTTTGACACCGGGCCAGCACAAAGCGCTGCGTAGAATCCCTGCCCACCATGCTCGATCGCCTGGCGGTACTGCCGCAATACCTGCTCCCCAAACAAGCGCTGACCTTGCTGGCCGGGCGCGTGGCGCGGGCGTCCGGTGGCGCGTTGACGACGCGGTTGATCGCCTGGTTCGTGCGCCGTTATGGCGTCGACATGGCTGAGGCGGCGAACCCCGACCTGGCCAGTTACGCCACCTTCAACGACTTCTTTACCCGGGCGCTGAAAGCCGGTGCGCGACCGCTGGCACTAGCAGATTTCGTCTGTCCGGTGGACGGCGCCATCAGCCAGTTTGGCGCCATCGACGGTGGGCAGATTTTTCAGGCCAAAGGCCACCAGTACAGCGCCACCGCGCTGCTCGGTGGCGACGCGGCGCTGGCGGCGCAGTTCGACGATGGTCACTTTGCCACGCTGTACCTCAGCCCGCGCGACTACCACCGCATCCACATGCCGTGCGCCGCCCACTTGCGGCAAATGATCTATGTGCCCGGCGACTTGTTTTCAGTGAACCCAACGACGGCCCGCGGTGTGCCGGGACTGTTTGCCCGCAATGAGCGGCTGGTCTGTGTCTTTGACGGGGCCCTGGGGCCGATGGCTCTGGTGCTGGTGGGCGCGACCATTGTCGGCAGCATGGCGACCACCTGGCATGGCGTGGTTAACAACCCCCGGGCCGGGCGCCTGCTTCGCCAACGCTACGACAATGAGTGCATCGAATTCAGGCAGGGCGACGAGATGGGCCGCTTTTTGCTGGGCTCCACGGTGGTCTTGCTATGGCCGCACCAACCCTTGCGTTTCAACGCCGTTTGGCAGCCGGGGCAAGCGGTGCGCTTGGGGGAAGCGATGGCCCAGCGTGTATAAACGCGGAAAACGATTTCAAAGAGGGGCAAGCCATGTCACGCAATTCGGCCTTCATTGACCCGTCGCCGCTGCAGGCGTATTCCGATGAAGAACTGGAACTGGTGGAGATTTTCATTCGCGACCAGGCGGCCGTGGTGATGCGCGCCGACCGGATGGAAATGAAGTTGTCGCCGCAGATGCAAGCGCCGTTGGCGGTGACCTCGCTGCTGTCGCCGCGCAAGGAAAACCAATACCTGCGCGCGCAACTGGTCGCCTATCGTCAAGGCAATGAACTGCAATTTATTCTGGAGCAGCAATTGCTGCTGGCGTTGACCTATCTGAACGACCCGGCCGAAAACACCCGCGACGATTTCGTCAACGGCTCGTTCAAGGCCATCTACGCCAGCGAGAAGTTTCGCTATGGCGAGGTCGCCACCAAGAACATCGTCGACGTGGTCCACCGCCTGGGGCTGATGGACAACGGCTGAGGCTACTTGAAGATCACCGTCTTGTGACCGTTGATGAGCACGCGGTGCTCGCTGTGCCACTTGACGGCGCGCGCCAGCACCTGGCTTTCGGTATCGCGGCCCAGCGCGGTCAGGTCTTCAACTGTCTTGCTGTGGTCGACGCGCGCCACGTCCTGCTCGATGATCGGCCCTTCGTCCAGGTCAGCGGTGACGTAGTGCGCTGTGGCGCCAATCAGTTTCACGCCGCGGTCGTGCGCCTGGTAGTACGGCTTGGCGCCCTTGAAACTGGGCAGAAACGAGTGGTGGATGTTGATGGCCCGCCCCGACAAGCGCTGACACAACGCGTTGCTGAGAATTTGCATGTAGCGCGCCAGCACCACCAGTTCGGCGCCCTCGTTTTCAATGATTTCGACTTGCCGCGTCTCCACTTGCGATTTGGTCGCCGCGGTCACCGGCAAGTGATGAAACGGCACGTTGTAGCTGGCCGCCAGCTGGTAGAAGTCGCGGTGGTTGCTGATGATGGCGCGAATGTCCAGCGCCAGCAGGCCGCTCTTCCAGCGAAACAGCAAGTCATTGAGGCAATGGCCTTCCTTGCTGACGAGAATGACCGTGCGCATCGGCTCGGCGCGGGCGCGCAATTGCCACTGCATCTGGAACGGCGCGGCAAAGTCGCTTAGCTGGCGTTTGAGTTCGTCAAAGCTGAGTTGGCCGCAGGCAAACTGCACGCGCATGAAAAACAGGCCGGTGCGCGTGTCGTTGTATTGCGCGGCCTCTTCGATGTTGCCACTGCGCTCCAGTAGAAAACCGGACACGGCGTGGACCAGGCCCAGGCGGTCCGGGCACGACAGGGTGAGGGTGTAGACAGGATTCATGATGGCGCTATTGTCGCTGGCTAAACTGTGCGGGGTTCCGCCTGACCAGCTGGTGCGGCGGTGGGTAATTTTCAGTGGGCAGTCGACGGAGGTCACATCATGGGTTCAAAGCATTTCCCAAGGCAGCGCCGTGCGCTGATGCTGGCCGGACTGGGTGCGGCCGCGGCGGCGACGGCAGCGACCAGCGTCCGCATCTGGCCCTGGACGGGTGCCAAGCCGTATCCCGAAGGTGATCCGCTACCGGTGGATTTGTCGGCCCTGCCCGAGGGTCAGTTGCTGACGCTGAGCTGGCAGGATAAGCCGGTCTGGGTGTTGCGCCGCAGCGCCGCCGACCTGGCCACCTTGCCGCAGCACGAAGGCGAACTGACCGATGCGCAGTCAAAAGAGTCGGTGCAACCGGCAGCCTGCTGCAATGCGCACCGCGCGCTCAAGCCAGAAATTTTTGTCGCCGTGGGCTTGTGCACCCACCAAGGTTGCACGCCGTACCTCAACCCCGGCAAAGGCTTCATCTGCCCGTGCCACGGTTCACGCTATGACCTGGCCGGCCGCGTTTTTGACGAAGGTCCGGCGCCGGCCAACTTGCTGATTCCAGCGTACCGTTTTGCCTCGGCGCAGCAACTGATCATCGGCGAATTGGCCTGAAGCGCGCGCCCGTCAGAATTTGGTCAGTTTGACGTTCATACAATTAAAAAAATCGTCATACTGAAAGCGAGTTCGCGATGCACATGGCCGATGCGTTACTTTCCCCGCTGGTTGGTGCGGCTTGCTGGGTCGTCTCTGGTGTGGCGCTGGCGCGCGCCTCGCGCCGACTGCAAAGCGATCCACGTGAGGACCTGGTGCCGCTGATGGGCGTGCTGGCAGCGTTTGTCTTTGCCGCGCAGATGATCAATTTCACCATTCCGGGCACCGGCTCCAGCGGCCACATCGGCGGCGGTCTGCTGTTGTCGATTCTGCTGGGGCCGCAGGCCGCGTTTGTTGCCATCGCGTCGGTACTGACCGTGCAGGCGCTGTTTTTTGCCGACGGTGGCCTGCTGGCGCTGGGCGCCAATCTGTTGAACATCGGGGTTTGCACCTGCTTTGTCGCCTACCCCATGATTTACCGGCCATTGATGCGCCATGCAGGTGACAAGCCGTCGCGGCGAAGAGTCGCGTGGATCACGACCCTGGCGACCGTGCTGGGCTTGCAGCTTGGTGCTCTGTCTCTGGTGGCGCAGACGCAGTTGTCTGGCATCAGCAGCTTGCCGCTGAGCAGTTTTTTACTGCTGATGCAACCGATTCATCTCGCCATCGGCCTGGTCGAAGGTCTGGCCACCGCTGCGCTGATCGTGTTTGTGCGTGACGCCCGCCCCGACCTGCTGGCCCAGGATGTGCAACCGGCTCCCGCCCGGGCGCAGGCGAGGGTGCCAGCGCGCTGGCTGGTCGGTTTTGCGGCGCTGGCTTTGGTGGGCGGCGGCGTCGTTTCGTCGTTCGCGTCAAGCGCTCCGGATGGGCTGGAATGGTCGATTGCCCGCGTCACTGGGCAGTCCGGGCTTGCCGACGGCGGTTCTCGCACGCACGCGCTGCTGGCGTCGTTGCAGGCCAAGACCGCGCTGTTGCCAGATTACACCTTGCCTGGCGCGCAGGGGCAAAACGACGCAAAAGCGATACCGTCTTCCCTGCAGGGTGTCGATACCGGGACGTCGGTGGCTGGCGTCGTTGGCGGCGCGATCACTTTTGCGCTGGTGCTGGCGGTCGGTCTGGTCGTGCGTCGACGTCAGCGTCTGGCGTTGCATGAGCAGCGTTGACGCGGCGCTGGGCGTCATCGCGTCGCTGCAAGGCGACGCCGAGCGTGACACCTGGCTGCGCCGTCTGGATCCGCGCGCCAAGATTTTGGCGGTGGTCG
>JBBIGT010000095.1:0-8895 GCA_037447395.1 Comamonadaceae bacterium
CGCAATGGGGTCGTGTGTCACCACCAGACGGCTTGTCGCCCAGGTGGGTTCTGCACACCATTCTTGGGCGGCATCCTGGCCCTTGTGCAGTTTTTTCAGGTCGTCTGCGAAATCACCATAACGCGCCGCGGGTATCGCCAGGATGAGCTCAACAGCGGTATCACGGCCATCCTCTTTGAGCCGGGTTTGCAGCTTGTTGAGCTCCTCGATATTGGTCACACTGAGCGGTCCCCGATCGGCAATCAACACCACCCGCTTGAGGGGGTAGCGTGCCAGTAGGCCCCGAATCATGGGCAGCAGGGTCTTGACCTCTGCCGTGTTGCCGGGATGCACTTCATGGGCAATCGGCAAGCCTTCAGAGGTTTGCACCAGGGACCACATGAACTGACGCTCAATCGGCCCCGACTTGGCCACGCCATAAGCGCGCACATCATCTTCCAAATCCTCAAGCACATCCTGTAGCGCACAGTCGGCGAAATTGAAACGACCAATGCGACGAAGCGTGCCACTACAAGTGATTTCTGCTTTGAACTGCCGAAACACCGTAAGTGGTTGAATTCGTAGGCAGACCAGGCCGGGGAAACCGAAATTTGGGTGAGATGGTGTCGACCTTGTGAAGCCCGGTTCAAAACTGTCGATTTTTTTAACAGTTTTGCGTCACTTTACCTGCCTCAACTCAAATTATTTATATAAATCAACAAGTTGAAAAGTTGGCACAAAGTGTGCTTGTGGTTCGCGGCCAGTCTCTATTTGTGTTTTTCATTCAACTTTAAGGGGTACGAAATGATCAAAAAGATCCTTCCCATTGCAATCGCAACGGCCTTTGCCGCAACTTCCGCCCAAGCGGCCAACTTTGTGAATGGCGGTTTTGAGACCGGCGACACCAGCAGTTGGTCCACTGGGAATGGTAGGTGGTTCGGCGGGATGGCGAATCTGACGCCAGCGAATTACAGCGGTGACGGCGGCTACGGAGCGATTACCGTTACAAACACTGGCGATGTTGACCCGTACTCTGATATTTTGACCGTCCGCTATGGCAATCATGCCGTTAAGGTCAACAACGACAACAACAACAGGTCGGTCAATTTGATCCAACAGACCGTCAAGAACTACGACGCGTCGACGATCAACTTTTCATGGGCTGCGGTGCTCGAGGATTCACACGGCGCAGATGACTCGGATAACTTCACCATCAATTTGCGTGACGATACCCTCGGGGTTGACGTCAAGACAATTTCCTACAACTCTTTCACCAACGGTAGTCTTTTTTCCGGAACTTACTATTACTATACAGATTGGATTGACGAAATCATCAACGTCACGCAGGGGCACGACTACACGCTGAGTCTGCTGGCAGCCGACTGCCCGTACGGCGGTCACTTCGGTTATGTTTACCTTGACGGCTTTGGTTCCGTGCAAGGTGGTGGTGGTGGCGACAATACCGGAGGCACCGTTCCCGAGCCAGGTTCTCTGGCGCTGCTGGGGCTGGGTTTGGCCGGTTTGGCCGCAGGCCGCCGCAAGAAGGTTGTGTCAGCAGATTGATTGCATCGTGTTGGCGCCGCAAGGTGCCAAACAAATATTAAGCCGACTCTTCAGGTCGGCTTAATTGTTTCTGAAGTTCACGATGGCTTGTCGTTGAATGCCTTGACAAAGGGCGCCAACTGGACAGTGCCGAAGTGTCCAAGCTCATGATGGATGCCGGCCTGATGGTGAGCACGGCGTTCATCTCACCTGCTAACCGAGAGCGTGAGAGGGCAAAGTCCCTGATTGGTGTCAAAAATTTTGTAGGGGTGTTTGTCAGTACCTCGTTGGCGGTTTGTGAGCAGCGCGATGTCAAGGGACTTTACAAGAAGGCGCGAAGCGGTTTGCTGCCGAACATGACCGGGATCGACAGCCCCTATGAAACGCCAGACCAGGCAGACATTGAAATTGACGGTGCAACCTTGGCGATCGATGCAGCGGTTCAGATTCTGCTGAGCCGAATTTTGTGCGTTGACCCAAGAGAGCTTTGAAGAGTGGAACCTTGGTGACAAACCAAGGGCTAACCCGTGGTTGCAGTCGGTCTGGATTTCCTACAATGAATAGAACGATCGTTCTATTATTGAAAGGATGTTCCCATGACCACCGAATACGCCGTGCAAGGCACCGTTGCCGTGCTCACGCTCAACAACCCGCCGATCAACGGCATGGGCCTGGCCACACGCCAGGCGCTCACCGACGGCCTGGCGCGCGCGCTGGCAGATGAGGCGGTCAGGGCGATCGTCATCACCGGGGCCGGCAAGGCGTTTTCGGGGGGCGCCGACATCAAGGAATTTGGCTCGCCCAAGGCGCTGCAAGAGCCCAATTTGCTCAGTGTGATTCTGGCGCTGGAGGCGTCCACCAAGCCGGTCGTGGCCGCCATTCACACCGTCTGCATGGGCGGCGGCACCGAACTGGCGTTGGGCTGCCACTACCGCGTCGCCGCGCCGGGCTGCAAGATGGCGCTGCCCGAGGTCAAGCTCGGTCTGTTGCCCGGTGCCGGTGGCACGCAACGCCTGCCGCGTGCACTCGGCGTCGAGCCGGCGCTGAACATGATCGTCAGCGGCGAGCCGGTCAACAGCGAGTTGCTGGCGCAAGTGCCCGGGCAACAACTAATCAACAAGCTGGCCACCTCCGCGCAGTCGCTGCTGGAAGAAGCGATCGCCTTTGCCACCGAGGTGGCCGACGCGCGCCCGCTGCCGCTGGTACGCAAGCTGCCGTGCCAGCACCCGCAGGGCGACGCCTACTTCCAGTTTGCCCGCAACATGGTCGGTGCGATGGCCAAGAATTACCCGGCGCCGCTGAAATGCATCGACGCGGTGGAAGCCGCCACCAAACGCAAGTTTGACGACGGCATGCGCTTTGAGCGCGACGCGTTCATCAACCTGATGTGGACCCCCGAGAGCCGTGCCCTGCGGCACCTGTTCCTGGCCGAGCGTGCCACGTCAAAAATCCCTGATGTGCCCGCAGATACTGCGCAACGTGCTATCAAATCAGTTGCTGTGATCGGCGCGGGCACGATGGGCGGCGGCATCAGCATGAACTTCCTCAACGCCGGCATCCCGGTGCAGATGCTCGAGCTCAAGCAAGATGCGCTGGACCGCGGCCTGGCCACCATCCGCAAGAACTACGAAGCGCAGGTCAAGAAAGGCAAGCTCAAGCAGGACAAGTACGAGCAGCGCATGGCTTTGCTGAGCACCACCTTGCGTTACGACGACCTCAAGGACGCCGACCTGGTGATCGAAGCCGTGTTTGAAGACATCGGTGTCAAAGAAGCCGTGTTCAAGGAACTTGACCGGGTGATGAAGCCCGGCGCGATTCTGGCCAGCAACACCTCGACGCTCGACGTCAACAAGATTGCCGCGTTCACCCAACGTCCGCAAGACGTGCTCGGCATGCACTTTTTCAGCCCGGCCAACGTGATGAAGCTGCTCGAGGTGGTGCGCGGTGAAAAAACCGCCAAGGACGTGCTCGCCACGGTGATGGCATTGGCCAAGAAGATCAAGAAAACGGCGGTGGTCGCGGGCGTGTGCGACGGTTTCATTGGCAACCGCATGATCGAGCAATACGGACGCCAGGCCGGCTTTTTGCTCGACGAGGGTTGCACCCCGGCGCAGGTCGACAAGGCGATTGAAAAATTCGGTTTTGCCATGGGGCCGTTTCGCATGGGTGACCTGGCCGGCAACGATATCGGCTGGGCGATCCGCAAGCGCCGCTACGTTGAAAAGCCGCACATGAAGTACAGCAAGACCGCCGACCTGTTGTGCGAAAAAGGCCGCTTTGGCCAGAAGACCGGCGCCGGTTGGTATGACTACCAGCCCGGCAAGCGCGACGCCATCCCCAACGCCGAGGTGGTCAAAATGATCGAGGACCATCGCGCCAGCCTGGGCATCACCGCGCGCAAGATTGCAGACGAAGAAATCGTGCAACGGCTGGTGTTCAGTCTGGTCAACGAAGCCGCACACATTCTTGAGGAAGGCATCGCCAACAAGGCCAGCGACGTCGATGTGGTGTACATCTTTGGCTATGGCTTTCCGGTCTACCGGGGCGGCCCGCTCAACTACGCCAACGAGGTGGGGCTGTTCAATGTGGTGCAGGCGATGCAGCGTTTTGCCCGGAATCCGCTCGACGATGCCACGTTTTGGCGCCCCGCACCGCTGTTGGCGCGGCTCGCCGCCGAAGGCAAGACATTTTGATGAAATTGGCCTCTAGCCCTCATATATAAAGCGCAGTTAGCTACTAAAACAGGAACAATCATGACCTCTGCAGTAATCGTTTCTACCGCCCGTACCCCGTTGGCCAAAAGCTGGAAGGGCTCTTTCAACATGACCCACGGCGCCACCCTGGGCGGTCACGTGGTGCAGCACGCGATGGCGCGCGCCGGCATCGACCCCGCCGAGGTCGAAGACGTGATCATGGGCTGCGCCTTTCCCGAAGGCGCCACCGGCTCCAACATCGCGCGCCAGATCGCCTTGCGCGCCGGTTGCCCGGTCAGCGTCACGGGCATGACGGTCAACCGCTTTTGCTCGTCGGGCCTGCAAACGATCGCGCTGGCGTCGCAGCGCATCCTCAGCGGCGAGGGTGATATTTACGTCGCCGGTGGCGTCGAGAGCATTTCGTGCGTGCAGCAGGAAATGAACACGCACATGCTGCGCGACCCCGAGTTGATGAAGACCAAGTCCGAGGTCTACCTGAGCATGCTCGAGACCGCCGAGATCGTCGCCAAGCGCTACCGGATAACGCGCCAGGCGATGGATGAATTTGGTGCCGCCAGTCAGCAAAAGGCCGCGGCGGCGCAGGCCGCCGGGCTGTTCACGCAAGAGATCGCGCCGATCACCGTCACCATGGGCGTGGCCGACAAGGTGCTGGGACTGACCACCAGGCAAGTCACCGTCAGCAATGATGAAGGCATCCGACCGGGCACCACCTATGACGGCATCAAGGACTTGCGCTCGGCGCTGCCCGGTGGCCTGATCAGCGCGGGCAACGCCAGCCAGTTCTCCGACGGCGCCGGCGCCGTGGTGGTGATGGACGAGACGGTCGCGCAGCGCAAGGGCTTGCAGCCGCTGGGGCGCTTTCTGGGCTTTGCGGTCGCTGGTTGCGAGCCCGACGAAATGGGCATCGGTCCGGTCTTTGCCATCCCCAAGGTGCTGGGTCGCCTGGGGCTGAAGATTGACGACATCGACCTGTGGGAGCTCAACGAAGCCTTTGCCGTGCAGGTCATCTATTGCCGCGACCGGCTGGGCATCGACAACGCGCGTCTGAACGTCAACGGCGGCGCCATCGCCGTCGGCCACCCCTATGGTGTGTCGGGGCAGCGCCTGACGGGTCACGCCCTGATCGAAGGCAAGCGCCGCGGCGCCAAACGCGTGGCGGTGACGATGTGCATCGGCGGTGGCATGGGCGCTTGCGGGGTTTTTGAGGTGTTGTAATATGTTGGTGTTTTAACACCAATGTGAGAGTTCGCCATGAGCCGATTGACGATCACGCTTGACGACTCGCGTTACCGCGCGTTGAAGGAAGCCGCCGCACAGCGTCACAAAACCATTGGCCAGCTGATCGACGAAAGCCTGGAGTTTTTTGGCATCAAATCGCACGACCAGGCGCTTGAATTGGTACGGCGAGCGCGCGAGTGCACGGGGTTGAGTGATGACCAAGCCATGGCGTTGGCGCTGGATGCGCAACACGACGCGCGCCAAGTGCCGTGAGCCAATTTTTCATCTTCGACACCAACGTCGTCGTGGCGGGGGTGCTTTCCTCGCAGCATGATTCTCCTGTGGCGCAGATTCTGGACGGCATGTTGCGCGCCAGTTTCAGTTTTGTGCTGTCTGAGCGCTTGCTGGCCGAGTATCGTGCCGTGCTGCTGCGTCCAAAGTTGCAAAAGCTGCATGGCTGGTCGGTTAAAGAGGTTGACACGGTTTTACTTGATCTTGCCCGCCACGCCATCGTCTTGAACCCCATGACCACTGTGGATCAGCCCAAGGCTCCAGACCCCGGCGACCAATTTTTGTGGGATTTGCTCAGTAGCCGCAGCGATTTGGTGTTGGTGACCGGAGACAAACCGCTGCTACAGGACCCAGCGATGCGTCTGCGCGTTGTGTCGCCACAGCATTTTGTGACGCAGTGCTTGCATTGAGAGGTACCCCCCATGAGCTTTCGAACCACGCTTGACTTCCTTCTGTACGACTGGCTCGCGGTGACCCAACTGGCCGCACGTGCGCGCTTTGCCGACCACAACCGAGAGTCGTTTGACGCGGTGCTCGATACCTGCGAGCGCATCGCACGCGACAAATTTGCCCCGTTCAACCGGTTGGTGGACACGCAGGAGCCGCGCACTGAAGTGCTCCCGGATGGCAAGCTGCGCGTGCTGCTGCCGCAAGCCACGCTGGACGCTTACCGCGCTTACGCTGACAGCGGCATGCTCAGTGCCGCACAAAGTTACGCCTTGGGTGGCATGCAACTGCCCTACGTGGTCGAGGCAGCAGCCAACGCATTTTTCGCCAAGGCGTCGGTAAGCATTGGTTTTGGCATGCTGACCACCGGCAACGCCAATTTGTTGATGGCGCACGGCACGCCGCTGCAACAAGCGGTGTTTGCCGCCAATGAATTTTCCGGCCGCTGGGCCGGCACCATGTGCCTGAGCGAACCACAAGCGGGCTCCAGCTTGGGTGATATCGCCACCCGCGCCGTGCCCGACGGGGCAGATTTTGCGCAAGACCCGCTGGGGCCGCGTTATCGCCTGCGCGGTAACAAGATGTGGATTTCCGCCGGCGAACACGAGATCACCGAGAACATCGTGCACCTGGTGTTGGCCAAGATTCCCGATGCCGATGGCAGGTTGCCCGCGGGCGTCAAGGGCATCTCGCTGTTCATCGTTCCCAAGTTTTTGCCCCGACTGCCAGAGCAGGGTGCACCGGACTGGCCCGACGTTGCGACGGACGGCTTTGCCGCGCGTGTTGCGCTGGGTGCGCGCAACGACGTGGCGCTGGCCGGTTTGAACCACAAATGCGGTTGGCGTGGCACCACCAACACGCTGCTCAACTTTGGTGAAGGCCAGTATCCGGTGGCATCGACAGGCAGCGGGCAGGCCAGCGCCGGTGCGGTGGGCTATCTGGTGGGCCAACCCGGCAAAGGCTTGGCGTGCATGTTCCACATGATGAACGAGGCGCGAATTGGCGTCGGTATGGCTGCTGCGATGCTCGGCTACGCCGGTTATGAGGCCGCGCTGGATTACGCGAAAACCCGCACGCAGGGCCGGGCACTGGGCAACAAAGACCCCACCAGCGCACCGGTGCGCTTGATCGAACACGCCGACGTCAAGCGGATGCTGCTGGCGCAAAAAGCCTACTGCGAGGGTGCGCTCGCGCTGGAACTCTATTGCGCCCGGCTGGTCGACGAGCAGCACACCGGCAGCCCTGACGCGGCCGACGAGGCGCGTCTGTTGCTGGAGTTGCTCACCCCGATTGCGAAAAGCTGGCCCAGCGAGTGGTGTCTGGAAGCCAATAGCCTGGCGATCCAGGTGCACGGTGGCTACGGTTACACGCGCGACTTTCCGGTCGAACAGTACTGGCGCGACAACCGTCTGAACATGATCCACGAAGGTGCGCACGGCATCCAGGCCATGGACCTGCTCGGTCGCAAGGTACTGATGGAGCAGGGCAGGGGTTTGCAACTGCTGGCGGCGCGCATGATGGCCACGGCGCAAGCAGCGCAAGCGCTGGCGCCTGGCTTGCCCGGTGACCAGTCCGGTGCCTTGTGCAGTCAAGCCGCCGCGCTGCGCGATGCGCTGCAACAGGTCGGCGCGGCTACCCAAGCAGCCTGGGCTACCGGCAACCCGGCTGAAGCACTGGCCAACGCGGTACCCTATCTGCAAGCCTTTGGCCACACCGTACTGGCCTGGGTCTGGCTCGAAGTGGCGCTGGCAACATGGCGCTCAGATGCTTCACTATCAATAGCTGCTAGCGCAGGTAGAATAAGCGCTGCAGCCTATTTTTATCATTATGAATTGCCCAGGATCGGGGCCTGGCTGCAGGTGGTTGGCGGGCGTGATTTGACCTGCGCTACAACGCCTGAAGACGCGTTTTGAAAGGACTCCATGGCACACACCATCCAGCAACTGTTTGATCTGACTGGCAAAAATGCTTTGGTCACCGGTGGCTCGCGCGGGCTCGGTCTGCAAATGGCGCACGCGCTGGGCGAGGCTGGCGCACGTGTGGTGCTGGCCGCGCGCAAGGCCGACGAGCTCGAAGCGGCTACGGCAGATTTGCAAGCCGCTGGCATCGATGCGCGCTGGGTTGCTGCCGACTGCGCCGACGAAGCGTCGCTGCAAAAACTGGTCAGCGAAACCCTGCAACGCGTCGGCGACGTCGACATTCTGGTCAACAACGCGGGCGCGACCTGGGGCGCACCGGCGCAAGAGCACCCGGTAGCGGCGTGGGACAAGGTGATGAATCTCAATGTCCGTGGTTATTTCCTGCTTAGCCAGATGATCGGCAAGCACAGCATGATCGCGCGCGGTGGGCGCATCATCAACGTCGCCTCGATCGCCGGGCTGGGTGGCAATCCGACGGGCATGACCACGCTGGCGTACAACACCAGCAAGGGCGCGGTGATCAATTTCACCCGTGCGCTGGCGTGTGAGTGGGGGCAATACGGTATCAACGTCAACGCCGTCTGCCCGGGCTTTTTCCCGAGCAAGATGACCGCCGGCACGCTGGCCGCGCTGGGTGAAGCGCGGCTTACGGCGGCGGCGCCGCTGCGTCGTCTGGGCGACGACGAAGACCTCAAGGGCGTCACGCTGCTGTTCGCATCTGACGCGGGTAAACACATCACCGGCCAGTGGCTGGCGGTGGACGGTGGCGTCAGCGCCGTGATTGG
>JBBIGT010000096.1:0-8650 GCA_037447395.1 Comamonadaceae bacterium
TGGCACGCACATCCCGACCACGGCGAACTGCATGACCTGCCACAAGACCTTTACCGGCTGGACGCCGGCCAAGTTCCACGCCAACGTCTCGACGGTTACCGGCTGCGCCAACTGTCACGCCACGACCGTCTACGGGCAAACGGCCAAGCCCAACGACGCCACGCACACCGGCGTGACGGTGTGCGAGAGCTGCCATAAGTCGACCAGCACCTGGAGCGGCGCCAAGGTCGATCACAGCACCTTCACGATCGCCACCAACTGCGCCAGCTGCCACAACGGCTCAACCGCCACCGGCAAGCCAGGCAACCACATTCCTGAGTCGGCGCTGCAAGGCGGCAGTTCGCTTTTCTGCATGGCTTGCCACACCAGCAAAACAGCGTGGAGCACGGTAAAAATGAACCATAACGCCAGCCTGGGCAACGGCGCGGGTTGGTGCAAGACGTGTCATGCCAGCGGCACCGCTTACCTTGGCGGGATGGAGAAAAAATCATTGAGCCATAAGGCCAAGGCGGGCACCGTGCCAACCGACTGTTCCATGTCTGGCTGCCACCGTCCCCTGGGCAGCAAGGGCGCGGCGTATTCCAAGTGGGACTGATTCTTTGCTGTCAACGATATTTCACCAACATTTCTATAAGCAACCATGTTTACATTGAAATCTACCTTGCTGGTACGGGCCGCCGTCTGTGTCTGTGCTTTGTCTGCCGCCAGCGCCCAAGCGCAAGTACTCGATGAACTGGAGTTGCGGCAAGACGGCAACAACGCCATCGCCGAAATTCGCTTTGTGACGCCGGTGCAGTATTCGCGCTCGACGATGGCTCGCTCCGGCGATTTGGCCCAGGTGTTTTACCGAGTGTTGCCGCACCGCCAGACGATCAGCCTGGAGGCCAGTGAGCGTCGTCTGCCCGGCGGCGGGGCGATTCCGTCGCTCGCCGTGCGCGACATCTCGGCTAGCGACGCGCTGCCCACCAGCAGCAATCGCAAGCTGGTCATTCGCCTGGGTGCGTCGACTAAATTCCTGGTGCGCCCGGGGCGCAACAACCGCAGCATCGAGCTGGTGCTGACCGGCTTGGGCAGCTCGGTGGCCGCGGCACAGGCCGCGACGGTGAAGGCCAAACCAGCCGCGCCGGTGGTCGTTGCGCCGGTGGCACCGGCCGGACAAGCCAGCGCCGAGGTCGAAGCGCAAGCGGCCGCGTTGCTGGCCAGCGCGCAGTCGGCCTATGACGGTGGCAATTACGACGCGACCACCGCGTCGCTGAATCAATTGCTCAACCTGCCGCCTAATGCGTCGTCGCGGCGCGCCCAGGAGTTGGCCGGTCTGGCGCGTTTGAACGCTGGCGACAAGGCCCGGGCGGCGGCCGAATTTGATGTATTTTTGAAGCTGTACCCGACCGGCGCCGACAGCGATCGCGTGCGCCAGTTGGTGGTGACGCTGCCGGCCGTTGGCGGCAAGCCGGCGGTGGAGGCGGCCAAACCGGCGCTTGTGGCCACGTCGACGACCACCGGTTCGGTGTCGATGTTTTATTACGGTGGTCAGTCGGACAGCCGTACGCAAGAGTTCCAGGACTCGCCGCTGGGTGGCCTGCCGATTTTGCAGTCCGAAACCAATTTGTCGGGTACCGACCAGAAGCAGCTGCAAACCAGTGTCGACTTGAACTGGCGCTATCGTGACGCCGACAAGGACATGCGCTTCGTGGTGCGCGACTCGCTGACGCGTGACTACCTCAAGTCAGCCGACAAAAATCGTTTGACGGCGTTGTATTTCGACTACCGCGCGCTGGCGCAAGGTGCCAACGTGCGCGTCGGCCGGCAGTCGCCCACCGGTGGCGGCGTGATGAGCCGCTTTGACGGTGTTCAGGCCGGCTATGTCTTCGCGCCCAAGTGGAAGGTCAACGCCGTGGTCGGCCGTCCGACCGACGACCTGCTCGACACGCGTCGGATTTTTTACGGTGTGTCGGTCGACGCCGAAGCGCTGACGCCGGCGCTGGGCGGGAGTCTGTACGCCATCGAGCAGCGCATCGACAGCACCACCGACCGGCGCGGCCTGGGCACCGAACTGCGTTATTTCAGTGGTCCGGTGTCGGTGTCGGGGCAGTTTGACTACGACACCGTCATGCGTGCCGTCAACATTGCCGCCGTTCAGGGCAACTGGCAATTGAGCGACGCCACCGCACTGAACGCCATGCTGGACCGGCGCACGACGCCGATCGTCGCCGTCGGCAACTTGCTGTTCTTCCAGGACCCGCTGGCCGCCCAGGCGCGGCGCATCGACGAGTTGTTGGGTGTGACGCCGATCGAGACCTTGCGTGATCAGGCCAAGGCCATCACCGCTTACCAGAACCAGTTCCGCGTTGGCGCGACGCACACGTTGTCGGGCAATTGGCAAACCGGTGCCGATTTCAGCTTGACCAGCATCGACGAGATCAAGCCGGTACCCGACTTGAACTTCGCCGGGCAAGCCGCCACCGGCAATTTGTGGGGTGTCAGCGCGCAACTGATTGGCACCAACCTCTACTCGGCGCGTGATACGCACGTCTTCAACGTCAGCTTGACCGGCGGGCCGGCGTACCACGGCACGCTGCTGTCGTACAACAACCTCAGCACCCTGAGCGACAAGTGGCAGTTGGAACCGTCGTTGAAGTACTACACGCAAAGTGGTGCGGACAGCAGCTCCAACAACATCTGGACGCTGGGCTTGCGCGCCACCTTCCGTGTGCGCAACCAGGTGTCGCTTGAGTCTGAGCTGACCTATGAGCGCGCCGATGCCGTCGCACCGACCACTGGCACCGGCCCGGGTGCGACCACGCAAACGGCGCGCACCAACTACTACGTCGGCGCACGCTACGATTTTTGAGCCGTCACCGGGATGACCGAGCGGTCACCTTGGCTGATGAATAATGGCGCCGTTCGCAGCGCCGCAAACGCTGCCTCACCAGGTGCCCGCAGGCGTTGCGGACGCGCCGGTCAAGTCGACTTCTGTGGATTACTCGTACCTTTACCTCTTCGTCATTGGCGTCATTTTGCTGCTTTATTTGAAGCGGCATAAGCGCTTGCAGAAACAACAATCAGCGGTTTTGCAAGAAGCGATCCAGACCGGCCTGAATGAGCCCCCGTCGCTGCATCCGGTGGTCGATCCGACGCGCTGCATGGGCTCGGGCGCCTGCGCCAAGGCCTGCCCGGAGCACGCCCTTGGCGTCGTCGACGGCAAGATGACGCTGATCAACGCGGCGCATTGCATCGGCCACGGCGCCTGTTTGGCGGCGTGCCCGGTGGAGGCCATCAAGCTGGTGTTCGGCACTGAAAAGCGCGGCATCGACATTCCCAACGTCAGCCCCGAGTTCGAGACCAACGTGCGCGGTGTCTTCATCGCCGGCGAGCTCGGTGGCATGGGGCTGATCCGCAAAGCCGCCGAGCAGGGCCGCCAGGCGATGGATTCGATTCGCAGAAAGGCCGGCACCGGCGCTGACTTTGACGTGGTCATCGTCGGCTGTGGCCCGGCGGGCATATCAGCAGGTTTGTCGGCCATCGAACACAAGTTGCGCTACAAGATTCTCGAGCAGGAAGACTCGCTCGGCGGAGCCGTTTACCACTATCCGCGCCAGAAGATCGCCATGACCGCGCCGGTCGATCTGGCCATCATCGGCAAGGTCAAGTTCAATGAGGTGCAAAAAGAAACCTTGTTGACGTTCTGGCAGGACGTGGTGAAAAAAACCGGCTTGCAGATTGCCTTTCGCCAGCGCATGGAAGCCATCGAAAAGGACGGCGATCACTTTGTCGTCTGCACCCCGCAGGGCCGCTACACCACGCAAAACGTGTTGCTGACGATGGGCCGCCGCGGCACGCCGCGCAAGCTCGACGTGCCGGGTGAAGACTTGCCCAAGGTGATCTACCGCCTGATCGACCCGGCGCAGTTTGCCGGGCAGGCGGTGCTGGTTGTCGGTGGCGGCGACAGCGCCTTGGAGGCGGCCATCGCCGTGTCGCAGCAGCCGCGGACCGAGGTGACCCTGTCGTACCGTAGCGCGGCGTTCTCGCGCGTCAAGCAAAAAAACCGCCAGTTGCTCGAACAGCAGCAACAAGCCGGACGCATCACGGTGCTGCTCAACTCTGGCGTCAAGTGCATTGCCGAGCAGACGGTCGACATTGAGGTCGATGGCCTGTGTAAACCCCATCGCAACGACGTCGTCATCGTCTGCGCCGGCGGTTTGTTGCCAACGCCGTTGTTGCAAAAAATCGGCATCCAGTTCGACACCAAGTTTGGCCACGACTGAGGCGGTGCGGCGCACCAGGGCAGCCGCTAAACTTGGCGCGAACATGAATCCATTCGCCCCGACCACCCTGGCCAGTCTGGCCCAACGCCACGGTACGCCGCTGTGGGTCTATGACGCCGCCACCGTGCAGCGGCAGATTGCCGCGCTGCGCCAGTTCGACGTCATCCGCTACGCGCAAAAAGCCAATTCCAATACGCACCTGTTGCGCCTGATGCGCCGCCAGGGCGTGTGCGTTGACGCGGTGTCGCTGGGCGAAATTGAGCGCGCGCTGGCCGCCGGCTTCCAGCCCGGTATGCACGGCGGGCACGCCGACATCGTTTTTACCGCTGACCTGTTCGACCGCGCCACGCTGGCGCGCGTGGTCGAACTGGGCGTGCCGGTCAACGTCGGCTCGATCGACATGCTCGACCAGTTGGGCGCGCTGCACGCCGGACATCCGGTCTGGTTGCGCATCAACCCGGGCTTTGGCCACGGCCACAGCAACAAGACCAACACTGGCGGCGAGCACAGCAAGCACGGCATCTGGCACGCCGATTTGGCGCAGGCGTGCGCGCGCCTCCATGCCAATGGGCTGCGTCTGGTCGGCCTGCACATGCACATCGGCTCAGGCGTTGACTACGGGCACTTGCAGAACGTCTGTGGCGCCATGGTCGGCCTGGTGCACACGGTGCAGGCGCAGGGGCTTGACGTGCAGGCGCTATCGGCCGGCGGCGGCCTGTCGATCCCGTACCAGGCCGGTCAGCCGCAAGTAGATACGGCGCACTATTTCAGTCTGTGGGACGCGGCGCGTCGGCGGGTGGCGGCGCGGCTGGGGCACCCGCTGACGCTGGAGATCGAGCCCGGCCGCTATCTGGTGGCCGAGAGCGGCGTGTTGCTGACCGAAGTGCGCGCCACCAAGCCGATGGGCGCCAACCGTTTCGTCATGGTTGATGCCGGTTTCAGCGACCTGATGCGCCCGAGCATGTACGGCAGTTTTCACGGCATGGAGCTGATGCACGCCGACGGCACGCCGGTGCCAGGCGGTGAGCAGCCGACCGTGGTGGCCGGGCCGCTGTGCGAGTCGGGCGACGTCTTTACGCAGGGCGAGGGCGGCGTGGTGTTGCAGCGGCCGCTGCCCGCGGCGCAGGTTGGCGACCTGCTGGTGCTGCACGACACCGGTGCCTACGGTGCGTCGATGTCTTCCAACTACAACACGCGCCCGCTGATTGCCGAAGTGCTGGTCGAAGAAGATGGCCAGCCGCGCTTGATTCGCCGCCGCCAGACGGTGGCCGAATTGTTGGCGCTGGAGGCGGTTTAGCGGGCCTTGGCGTTAGCCCTGCGCCACCGGACGGCTCGGGTCGCTGCACCATTCGCTCCAGCTGCCGGCGTACAGCGCGGTCGGCCGGTAACCGGCCAGCGCCATGGCGATGACGTTGGATGTGGCGCTGACACCGCTGCCGCATTGGTGCACCACGCTGGCGGGGTCACGGCCGCCCAGCAAGGTGTCGAATTCGGCGCGCAGTTGTGCCGGCGTCTTGAAGTAACCTTGCGCGTCGAGGTTGTCGCTGAACGGTCGGTTGAGCGCGCCGGGAATGTGGCCGGCTACCGGATCGAGTGGTTCAACCTCGCCCCGAAATCGCGCGGCGCCACGTGCGTCGATGATTGATTGGCCGGGTGTACCGAGCCGTTCTGCTACAGAATTTATATCTACTAGCGGCCATTCTGACTGGGCTAGCGGGTATTTTTGTGCTGAATCTTTGGCGCTCGCCAAGGTTGCCGGCACGCCGCTGTCGAGCGCTGCACCGCTGGCCTGCCAAGCGGCAAATCCGCCGTCCAGCACGGCCACCGCGTCGTGCCCCAGCCATTTCAGCAGCCACCACAGGCGACCGCAATAGGTGACCCCCTGACGGTCATAGGCCACGGCTTGCGTCGCCGGGGTCAGACCCATGGCGCCGACCCAGGCGGCGAAACGTTCGCGTTGCGGCAGCGGATGGCGTCCGCCACTGGCGGCGTCGGGCGCGCCGTGCGCGCTGAGATGACGGTCCAGGTCGGCGCGCACGGCGCCGGGGACGTGCGCTTGCGCGTACTGCGCGTCGCCGGCGCTGGGCTGGCTGAGCTCAAAACTGCAGTCGAACACCATCAACGGCTTACCGCTGGCCTGCAGCGCTTGCAGTTGGGCGACGGAAATCAGCGTGTTGTACATACGTGCTCCAGGATAGTGATCAATGTTCTTCGGCGCTGCTGGTGGGCAGCAGGCGGCTGCGCAGCACGGTCGCGGCGACGCCGCTGCCGACGATCAGCGCCATGCCCAGCGCTTCCAGCGGGTCGATCGGGTCGCCCAGCAGCCACAAACTGTAGAGCGCGGCAAAGACGATGCCACTGTATTGCAGATTGGCCACCAGCAAGGTGGCGCCGCGGCTGAAGGCGCGCGTCATGCTCCATTGCCCGAGTGACGCCAGCACGCCCAGCGGCACCAGCCAGGCGGCGTCTTGCCAGCGCACGCCAGCCCACGGGCTCCAGCCGACCCAGGCGGCGCCGAGCAGGCCAATCAACGTCGTGCCAATGGCAAAGTAGAACACCGTGCGGCCGTCGGGCTCGCCCACTTTGCCCAGCGCCGTCACTTGCAAATAGGCCAGCGACGCGGTCAGCCCGGACAACAAGCCGACCAGCCCGGCGAACAACTGCGACGCGTCGAGCGTCGGGCGCAGCATGATGACGACGCCGACAAAGCCGCACAGCACCGCGCCCAGCAGTGGCCCCTGCGGTAGCGCCCTGCCATAGAGCAGCGCACCACCGACGACGAACGCGGCGACCCAGATGCCGCTCATGTAGTTGAGCGTCATGGCGGTAGCCAGTGGCAAGTGGGCAATGGCGTAAAACCAGGCGGCCATGGCGGTGACACCGACCACCGTACGCCAGGCGTGCATCCACGGCACTGGCGTGGCCAGCGGTGTGCCACGTGCGCGCAAGGCCACCGCCATGAATACGGCGCTGACCAGGCCACGGTAGAAGACCAGCTCGAACATGTTGAAGCTGGTCGACGCCACTTTGATGCCGACCGCCATGGTGGCAAAAAAGAACGACGCCAAAACCATCCACAGCGCTTGCATCAGCCGCCCATCTGACGCCGGTACCAGCGATGGAAGTGCTGCATGCCGTCTTCCATCGGGCTTTGGTAGGGGCCCACCTCGTTGTCGCCGCGCTGGCACAGCGCTTTGCGCCCGGCGTCCATGCGCTCGCCGATGTCGTCGTCCTCGATGCAGGTTTCCATGTACGCGGCTTGCTGTGCCTGGACAAACTCGCGCTCGAACGCCTGGATTTCTTCGGGGTAGAAAAAAGCCACCATGTTCAGCGTCTTGTCCGGCCCGATTGGGTGCAGCGTCGACACCGTGAGCACGTGCGGATACCACTCGACCATGATGTGCGGGTAATAGGTCAACCAGATGGCGCCGCGCGCCGGCCGTTGGCCGCCCTGGTAGGCCAGCAGTGCGTCGTGCCAGCGCTGGTAGACCGGCGAGCCCGGCCGGCCAAAGGCCTGGGACACGCCGACCGTCTGCACCGAGTAGTTGGGCGCAAAGGTCCAGCGCAGGTCGTCGCAGGTGACGAAGTGGCTCAAGCCTGGGTGAAACGGGCCGACGTGGTAATCCTCCAGATAGACCTCGATGAAAGTCTTCCAGTTGTAGTTGCAGTGGTGCAGCTCGACCTTATCGAGCACGTAGCCAGAAAAGTCCAGCGCGGCGCGCTCACCCATGCCGGCCAGGTCGGCGCCGACGTCGCGCCCGCCGGCTTCAAAGAGCAGACCGTTCCAACTTTGCAGCGGGTAGTTCTGCAGGTTCAGGCACGGGTCCTGAGCAAAGTGCGGCGCGCCAATGATCTGGCCCGCCGGCTGCGTGCCTTGGGCGTCGTAGGTCCAGCGGTGCACCGGGCAGACGATGTGGTTGGCCGAGCCGTCGCGGTTGAGCTTGCCGCGCCCGCGCAGCATCACCGCCTGGCGGTGGCGGCAGACGTTGGAGACCAGCTCGACGCCGCGCGCGGTGCGCAGTAGAGCGCGGCCTTCGCCCTCTTGGGGCAGGGCGTAGTAGTCGCCGATTTCGGGCACGCAGAGTTCGTGACCGACGTAGCGCGGCCCCGGCGTGAACAGGCTCTGCATTTCGCGCTGCAACAGCGCTGCATCAAAG
Organism: Comamonadaceae bacterium; assembly: GCA_037447395.1. Classification (GTDB taxonomy): domain Bacteria; phylum Pseudomonadota; class Gammaproteobacteria; order Burkholderiales; family Burkholderiaceae_C; genus Rhodoferax. The sequence continues at coordinate 8,423 of JBBIGT010000096.1, forward strand.
TAAGAATTAACTGGTAGTTGGCAATGTGCCGGCTGCAGTTGAAGACTTAAATCAGACATGGTTGGGCTGACCTAAAGACTCCCCACAGGGAGAAGCACCGCAAGGTGCCATGACAAGAACGCCGGCTGGGCGCCGGCTGCAAAAGGGTCGCCATTGTATCTGCCGGGGGCGTCGCGACGGGGCGCCTAAAATGCCCGTTTTCACTCGCCAGTACTGCATTTCATGGCC
>JBBIGT010000097.1:0-8450 GCA_037447395.1 Comamonadaceae bacterium
GCACCTCGTCGCCCATCGGGATCACGCCCAGGCCGATCTCGTTGCTGACCAGAACGAGCGGCCCGACGGGGTCCGCAATTGCTTCTAAAACAAGAGCTGTACGCGCTTGATTAACCTGGGCTAGCGCTTGTTTTTTTATTAATATTTCGGCGTCCGGACAAGCCGCTTCAGCGGCGGCTCTGAGCGGCACGCCGCCCATAGTTGACGCGGCAAACGACAGCGAACAGTTGGTCAGCCACAGCGTCAGGCAATCGACGACGATCAGCGTGTTGGCACCGGCGTGCTGCTGCAACGCGTCAGCCAGCGCCACGGGCTCTTCCACCGTGACCATGCCCGGCAGACGCAGCGCGCGGTCCCTCTGGTGGCGGGCGATGCGCTCGCGCATCTCGTCGTCCCAGGCCTGCCCGGTGGCAATCAACACGGCACGGTGGTCCGGCGAGGCGTCCAGCCACTGCCGCGCCAGCATCTCGGCGCGGCGCGACTTGCCGCTGCGCTGGCCGCCCAGAATGAGTTCGCTGCGGGCAATTTCAACCATCGGTCAGCCACCGTTCGCGCACGATGCGTTGCAGTGCCGTCCGAGCAGCGTCGTGCTCACACCGCCTCCGGCCGAAACAGCTGCGCGGTCGCTTCGGGGTTTGAGGCGAACCACGCATGGAAATAGCTCGCGCGCACCGGCCCCTGGCCGTAAATGGCCTCGGCCTTGCCGAAACTGCGCGCCGGCACGGTGTGCGCCACCGGCGCCAGCGGCGAGGTGGTCAGTGAAAAATGAAAGGTGTGGCCGCGCAACTCGCCCTGCGCGGTGTCCCAGTGCTGCGGCCCCAGCGCGGCCAGGCGCTTGTGCATCGTCACCGCGCCGGGCAGCAGCCCCCACATCGGCACCAGCATGCCGTCGGCCTGGGTCAGACTGTCGAGCAGCGGCATCATGCCGCCGCACTCGGCCCAGACCGGTTTACCCGCGGCGATGTGCGCCGCCAGCGAGGCGCGGCAACGCGTGGCCTGCACCAGCGCAGCGGCGTGCAGTTCGGGGTAGCCACCGGGCAGCCAGACGGCGTCGCAGTCCGGTACCGGCTGGTCGGCCACTGGCGAAAAAAACACCAGTTCGGCACCCAGCGCACGCAGCGTGTCGAGGTTGGCCGGGTAAATGAAACAGAAAGCCGCGTCGCGCGCTACCGCCACAGTGCGGCCCTGCAGCAGCAGCGGCGCGACCCGAGGTTCGGCTGGCGCCGCAAACGGCACCGCCCAGCGCTGCCAGCCGGCGGCATCGAGCTGGCCCAGTGGCGTACGCGCCAACGCATCGGCCAGCGCGTCCAGGCGGGCCATGGCATCGGGCAGCTCGGACGCCACGGTCAGCCCCAGGTGCCGCTCGGGCAACGAGAAACCGGCGTCGCGTCGCAAACCACCCAGCCAGCCAGCGTCGATGCCGCCTGGCTCCACGCCCAAGTCGTCACGACGTACCGACGCCTGCAGCATCGTCTCGTGCGATTCGCTGGCCACGCGGTTGGCCAGCACGCCGGCCCAGGGCAGGCCCGATTGGTAGTGGCGCAGGCCGTGCACCAGCGCGCCGAAGGTACCGGCCATCGCGCCGGCGTCGATCACCGTCAACACCGGGACGCCGAACTTGACCGCCAGGTCGGCCGCGCTCGGCTCGCCGTCGAACAGCCCCATCACGCCTTCGATCAGGACCAGGTCGCTGGTCGAAGCCGCCGCAAACAGCCGGGCGCGAATGTCGGCCTCGCCGTTGAGCCAGAGGTCCAAGTTGTGCACCGGGTGGCCGCTGGCCAGCTGGTGCCAGTGCGGGTCCAGAAAGTCCGGCCCGCACTTGAACACCCGCACTCGCCGGCCCCGGCGTGCGTGCAGCCGCGCCAGCGCCGCCGTGACCGTGGTCTTGCCTTGGCCGGAAGCCGGTGCGGCCACCAGCAGCGCGGGGCATCGTGCGTGGTTCATCGGCGTCGTGGCTTACCTGGGTGCCCAGCTCATGCCAACGTAAACCGTACGCCCGGCGGTGGCGTAGCCGTCGGCCAGTACATAGTCCTTGTCGGCCAGGTTGCCGACGCGTGCCAGCAACTTCCAGTCGCCTGCAATCGGTCGTGTCAGCGTCAGGTTCACCAATGAATACGGCGCCAGGCGCACGGTATTGCTGGCGTTGTCAAAGCGCTCCCCGGCGTATTGCCAATCGGCGCCAAGGCGCCACTGGCCCAGCGGCAGGTCGGCCGTCAACGTCGCTTGCTTGCGTGGCCGGCGCGCCAAGACTTTATCGGTCTGCACGTTGATGGGGTTCAACCAGTCGAGCGACGCACCCAGCCGCACACCGGCCCACTGCGTTGCCCCACTCAAGCTGGCACCCGACAAGCGCGCCTGGCCGGTGTTGCCATAGCAGCCGGCGTACAGGCCCGTGCCGTTGATGCACGCGCCGGGTCCGGAGACGTAGTTGATCAGGTTTGCCACGTCATTGCGATAGACCACCAACGCCGCCTGCTGGGCGCCCGCCTGCCAACGGATGGCGGCCTCGGTGTTGTCGGACGTTTCGGCGGTCAGCGTCGGCACACCGTAAATACTGAAGCGCTGGAACAAGGTCGGCGCCCGAAAACCGGTGCTTCGGGCGGCGGTGACACGCAGCCCGCGCATCAGTTCGTAGCCGTAGGCCAACGCGCCGGTGGTCTGGCGGCCGAATTCGCTGTCGTCGTCGTGCCGGGCATTGACCTGCACGGTGTGTGCTCCGCTACGAAAACCATAGCCAATGGCCAAGGAGTTCTGGCTGCGTTGGGTGGTTTGTGGCGTAGTGCTGGCGTTTTGCAGTTGATCTTCACGACGCTCCAGATCGGCACTGAGCAGACCGACACCCCAACGCACTTCGTTGTGCAACAGGAAGTTGTTGACCTGCGTATCGGTCACGTAGTGCGACGGGGCCGTTTCATAGTGGTCGGTGCCACGCGACAGCGAGAAGACAGAACGCCAGCGCTCACTCCAGCGCGCCGTCCAATTCAGGCCCAACGTGCGCAAATGGCGCTGCGTTTGATCGTCGGCATTGGTGACGGGAAAGGCGTCGTAGCCGGCGCTGAGGTCGTTGTCCAACGCCGTCAATTCCAGCTGGTGACCCGGCGTGACCGTCCAGCCCAACCGCGCGGAAAAAGACCGGCTGCTGGCGCCGTCACGGTCCGGATTGCCCGAGAGCTTGGCGTTGAAGCCGTCGGAGCGGCTGTGCCCCAGACCCAAGGCATAGTCGACCGTGTCGCTGCCGCCTTGCAGCGCCGCACTGACTTCCTGGGTGTTGTTACTCGCCAATCCGACCGTCAGCGACGGCGCAAACCCCTTGCGGCCCTGCCTGGTAAAGATTTGCACCACACCGGCGACGGCGTCAGAGCCATAGATCGCCGCCGCCGGGCCACGCAGCACTTCAATGCGCTCGACCTGCTGCAACGGCAGGCTCTCCCAGGACGCGCCACCGGTGGACTGTGAATCGATGCGCACGCCGTCGACAAAGACCGCCGTAAAGCGACTCTCGGCACCACGGATGAAGACGCTGGTCGGCGCCGCCGCGCCGCCGGATTGGCTCAAGGTCAGGCCAGGCAGAAGACTCAGGGCGTCACCGACGCTGGTGGCGCTGCTGCGCTCGATTGCCGCCCGATCGACGATGCTGACGTCGGCCAGGACGTCCGTCAACGGCTGTTCGCTACGAGTCGCCGTTACCACCACCTCGTTGAACGTCTCGACGTTTTCTGCCGCCAGTGCCGGCCAATTTGCCAACGCGGCCACAACCGACGCGCAAACGCGCACGGGGACGCCAACACGCCCGAAAGAACTGAAAGTTTTCATAAAAGGAAAGAACCATCAAAAAAAGCCCTCGCCGTCGTCCCCGACAGCGCCTGAGCATCACGGTTGCGCGCCTGCAAAAGACGCACAACCACCGTGTTGGCCGGTATCCGGGCTGGTGGAGTCAACCTTCATCGCCTTCCCAAGTGCAAAAACACTCAGTGGCCTGGATGAAAGCGGCGCCTAGCGACGCGTCCACTTACCGTTGCGGGGGCAGCGCAGGTTAGGTTCGCTGTTGGCCAGCGTCACCCTCCTGCTTCCCGTTGAACTGCAGCGTTTGAACCACGCCGCGAGCACCAACGCTGCGCATTCTAGCTGCGCCAGCTTGTCAAAACTGACGCGCCAAACCCTACAATGCGCCCCTATGACCGAGCTGTCACAAATCGACCAGATCACCGAACGGGTGGAACGCCTGCTGGTGCGCTACGAAGAACTGCTGCGTACCAATAGCCTGCTGTCGCAGCAGGTCGAAACACTCAGTCACGAGCGTGACTCACTCAAATCGCGCCTGGGCGCAGCGCGCGCCCGCGTCGACGCGCTGCTTGAACGCCTGCCGCCCGAACCCGGCCACGCCGCGGTCAAACCCGCGTTCAAAACCGCCCTCGGTCAGGACCGTCAATGAAGCAGCTTGAAGTGCAGATCATGGGGCAAAGCTACGTGCTCGGTTGCCCGGACGGTGGCGACGCGCGACTGCTGGCCGCCGTTGAAAAAGTCGACACCGCCATGTGCAAAATTCGCGACGCCGGCAAAGTCCGGGCGCGTGACCGGATTGCCGTCTTGGCGGCGCTGAACCTGGCTTTTGACCTGGCTGATCAACCCGCGGCGCTGATGCCGCACGCGTCGGCGGCGCCGATCGCTGCGTCGGGCGACACCACGCAGAAGCTGTCTGCCTTGATCGCCCGCCTCGACGACGCGCTCAACCGCGACGACCAACTGCTCTGAGCCGTCCCACCCGACGCATCGGGAATCGGGCGTTACTGCAGTAACGCGCTGGTCGCGGCCGTGGCACCTGCCGGGTGAAAAATTTGTGCCACGTCGACCGCGTCAAAGCGGTATTGCGCGCCGCAAAAGTCGCACCCCACCTCAATGTCCGCCCGCTCGCGCAACACGCTGGCGGCCTCCTGCGCGCCCAGCGCCAAGATCATCCGCGCCACCCGTTCGCGCCCACAGGTGCAGGCAAATCGCGGTCCCTGCGCGCCGAGCAGTGGCGCAAAGCGCAGCAATTTTTCTTGCCAGAACAGCCGGTGCAGCACGGTGTCGGCGTCCAGCCCCAGCAGCTCGTCGGCCTTCAGGCTTTGCGCCAGCAGGGCGATGCGTTGGTAGGCATCTTCCGACAAGACTTCTGGCGTCGCCGCGTCGCCGGCCGCGCCGGCCAGATTGCCCGCGCCCAGCGTCGGCAGGCGCTGAATCAGCAGGCCCGCGGCCGATTGCCCGTTGGCCGCCAGCACCAAGGTGGTGTCGAGCTGTTCGCTTTGTCGCAGGTAGTTCTGCAGCGTTGCTGCCACGCTGCCCAGCGCCTGGCCCTGCGCGTCAACCAGTGGCACCACGCCCTGGTACGGCTGCTGGCCGGGTTGGCGCGATTGCGGGTCCAGCGTGATGGCGCAGCGCGCTTGACCCGCCGCATTGACCCACTCGGCAAAGCCTGCGCCGGCCGGCGCTGCGCCAACCAGCGTGGCGGTGGCGCGCAAGGCAAAGTCGGCCTGTACCTCGACCACTGCCAGTTGCAGGGGGCCGTCGCCGTGCAGTTGCAGCACCAGCGCACCGTCAAACTTGATGTTCGACTGCAGCAGCACCGCCGCGGCGGTCAATTCACCGAGCAGGCTTTGCAGCGCCGGCGGGTAGCCACCCAGCGCGCAATGGGCAGCGCGGCGCGCCAACACCTCTTGCCAGGCGTCGGTCAGCCGCACCAGCACACCGCGCACCGGCAGGCCGTCGAACAAGAATTTGTGAATTTCAGACACGGCAGCACTCAGGCAATCTTGTTCAGGCTGGTCTTGAAACGCTGGGCGTTGGCGACGTAATGGTCAGCACTGTGGCGCAGACCTTGCAGCTGCTCGGGCGTCAGCGTGCGCACCACCTTGGCCGGGCTGCCAATGATCATCGAACCGTCGGGGAACTCCTTGCCCTCGGTCACCAGCGCACCAGCGCCGACCAGACACCCTTTGCCAATCTTGGCGCCGTTAAGGACGATGGCACCTATGCCGATCAGGCTGTCGTCGCCAATGGTGCAGCCGTGCAGCATCACCTTGTGGCCGACCGTCACGCCGGTACCAATGGTCAGTGGCAGGCCGACGTCGGCGTGCAACACACTGGCGTCCTGGATGTTGCTGCGCGCGCCGATGCGAATGCTGTCGGTGTCGCCGCGGATGACCACGCCAAACCAGACGCTCGCCTCGTCGCCGAGCCACACGTCGCCCATCACTTCGGCGCTGTTGGCCACCCAGGCGCTGTCTGCCACCTTGGGGCTGACGCCCTGCACTTCGTAAACTGCCATGAAAATTCTCCTGTTTGGCCCAGCGACAAATTGTAGGATTGCACCGTGTCACAGGCTGGGTCATCGGCGAATGCCGGGCACGGCTTTGTATGTTACATATGCACCCATTCTCAGTTCACCACCCGCCGTTCCATGTCGCACGCCAAATCTGAACCGTCTGCTGCCACCATGACCATCGCCCGCCAACCCATTTTGGACGCGCGTCGCCAGGTGATTGGTTTCGAGCTGTATGACCGGTCGGTCAACGCCGCAGCCTTTACCGCCGCCACCGACGCTGCCTTGCTGTTCAACCTGTTGTCCAACGCCGACAGCGAGATGCGCAACACGTCCAAAACGATCTTCGTCAACTGCACGCACCAGACTTTGAGCGGCGGCCACCTGGAACTGGTCGAGCCCGAGCGCCTCGTCCTAGAGGTCCCGCCGCTACCGGCCAGCGCCGCGTCGGACGACGCCATCGAGAACTACCTGGCCACGCTGATCGACGTGCACAAACGCGGCTTTCGACTTGCCTTCAACGAGACCGTGATGGCGCCGGCCTATGCCAACTGGCTGACGCTGGCGTCGTTCGTCAAGGTTGACGTGTCGCAGGTCAGCGTCGCCGAGCTACAGCGCATCGCCCAGCAACTCAGCGCCCACCCGGGCATCCGACTGGTCGCCGAGCGCATCGAAACGCAAGCGCAATTCGACGCTGCCAGCCAAGCTGGCGCAACGCTGTTTCAGGGCTACTGGTTTGCTCGACCCGTGCTGGTCAAGGGGCAAACAGTGCGCCCGGCGCAGGCGGCCATCATCCAGCTCATCAACCTGATTCGCAAGCAGGCCAGCACTGGCGAAATTGAAGAAGTTTTCAAACACGACCCGACGCTGTCGTTCAACCTGCTGCGCTTTATCAACTCGGCCGGCTTTGGTCTGAGCTGCGAGGTGACGTCGTTTCGCCACGCGGTGATGCTGCTCGGCCTGAAGAAACTGTTTCGCTGGGCGGCGCTGCTGATGACCACCTCGAGCGGCGCCGGCGCCGTACCAGCAGTGGGCAACGCGGCGGTGATCCGCGGCCGGTTGATGGAATTGCTGGCAGGGCAGATGCTGACCACCGAGGACTGCGACAACGCCTTTGTGGTAGGTATTTTTTCGCTGCTCGACACCATGCTGGGCATGCCAATAACCGATGCGTTGGCGGCCATCTCGTTGCCGCAATCGGTCACCGACGCGCTGCTGCACAACAGCGGCACACTGGCACCGTTTCTGCAACTCACGCTGGCCTGCGAAAACGCCGACGACGCCACCTTCGCCGAACTGGCCGGCGAGCTGCAACTCAGCGGCGACCAGATCAACTCGGCGCACCTGCAGGCGCTGGTCTGGGCCGACAACATCACGCAATAGGGCACCGCCGCGGTGTTCAGCCGCGCGGATGGTGCTGCGCGTGCAGCGCTTTCAGGCGCTCGCGCGCGACGTGCGTGTAAATCGTCGTCGTGGAAATGTCGGCGTGACCGAGCAGCATCTGCACAGCACGCAAATCGGCGCCGTGGTTGAGCAAGTGCGTGGCAAAAGCGTGCCGCAAGGTGTGCGGCGACAGGTGTTGCGTGATGCCGGCCTGCTGCGCGTACTTGCGGATGATCATCCAGAACATCACCCGGCTCATCGCCGTGCCCGGCGTCGGGCCCCTGTGCGTGACGAACAAGGCGTCAGTGAGCTGTCCGCCGAGCAGTTCAGCGCGTGCCTGCGCCAGGTAGCGTGCCAACCACAGGCCAGCCACTTCGCCAAACGGTACCAGGCGCTCTTTGTTGCCCTTGCCAAAGACCCGCAGCACGCGGTCGCCGGCGCTGACGTTGAACACCTGCAGGGTGACCAGTTCGCTGACGCGCAGGCCGCTGGCGTACAGCAACTCGAGCATGGTGCGGTCGCGCACGCCCATGGCCGTGGTGACGTCGGGCGCGGCCAGCAGCGCCTCGACCTGCACTTCGGTCAGGCTGGACGGCAGCCGCAGCGGCTGCTTGGCCGTCAGCATCGGCAAGGTCGGATCGGTGCGTACCTGGCCCTCGCGCAGCGCCCATCTGAAAAATCGCTTGAGCACGGTCAGGCGCCGGTTGGCGGTGGTCGCCTTGGTCTGCGTGTGGCGCTCGGCGAAGTAGCCGTTGAGGTGATCGGTCGT
>JBBIGT010000098.1:0-8433 GCA_037447395.1 Comamonadaceae bacterium
GCAATGCTGAAGCAGGGCGCGCGCCACGCACCTGGGGCCGCTGGACCTGCTGATCAAGACCGGCGCGATCGACTCGCCGTACCAATTTCACTGGAAGCGTTTTCTGCTGGAGAACTTTCCCAAGGGCACCGGTTTTCCGGCGCTGCCGGCGCCGCGCATCACCGACGACTTGCCGCTGGCCACGGCGCGCGCCTTTTCGATCGACGACTCGGCCACCACCGAGATCGACGACGCGCTCTCTGTCCAGGGTTTAGGCAGCGGCAGCGTCACCGTCGGCATCCACATCGCCGCACCGGGCCTGGCGATCACGCCCGACAGTGCCGTCGACCAGCTCGCCCGCGCGCGCCTGTCAACCGTCTACATGCCCGGCCACAAGCTCACCATGCTGCCCGACGCGGTGGTGCAGAACTACACGCTGATGGAAGGCAAAGACTGTCCGGCGGTGTCGCTGTACGTCACGGTCGACGAAGCAACGCTGGCCATCCAGAGTACGCAGACGCGGCTTGAGCGCGTCTTCATCAGCGCCAACCTGCGCCACGACCAGCTCGATACGGTGGTCACCACCGACTGGCTGCAAGACGCCAGTTTTGAGCATCAAATTGACCCAAAGCCCTTGCTAAACGAGCGCGAGCAGCTCTCATTTTTATACCGCCTGGCGGTCGACCTGAAGGCCAGGCGCGAACTGGTGCGCGGCAAGCCAGAGAACTTCAACCGGCCCGACTACAACTACCGTCTGATCGCCGCCGGGGTGTCACTTGGCACCGAGCCCGACGGCAGCGAGCAGGTGCACATCAGCCTGCGCCAGCGCGGCGCGCCGCTGGACTTGATCGTCTCCGAGGCGATGATCCTGGCCAACAGCACCTGGGGCGGCTGGCTGGCCGAGCTGGGCGTGCCGGGCATTTACCGCAGCCAGGCGGCGCTGGCGCCCGGCGTCAAAGTGCGCATGGGCGTCAAGCCGCTGCCGCACGCCGGCATGGGCGTGCCAAGCTACGCTTGGAGCAGCTCGCCGCTGCGCCGTTACGTCGACCTGGTCAATCAGTGGCAGATCATCGCCTGCGCGCGCCACGGCAAGACGGCGGCGCTGGCCGCACCGTTCAAGCCCAAGGACGCCGCGCTCTTTGCCATCATCTCCAGCTTTGACGCCGCGTACAGCGCCTACAACGACTTCCAGAACGCCATGGAGCGTTTTTGGGTGCTCAAGTACCTGCAGCAAAACAGCATCACCGAAGTGGACGCGACGCTGTTCAAGGACAACCTGGTACGCGCCGACCAGCTGCCGCTGGTGTTGCCGGTGACCGGCGCGCAAGGCCTGCCGCGCGGCGCGCGCCTGCGCGTGCGCCTTGGGGCGATCGACCTGGTGGCGCTGGATGTGCACGGCACGGCGCTTGAGCGGCTGGACGCCGAGTCGCCGATGACCGGCGCGCTGGACGACGAACTCGACGACGACAGCGTTGCCGGGCCAATCGCCATCGCGCTCGACGTCAACGACGCCGAGGCCCCGGCTGACGCGGCCGCCAACGATAATCCGGCCCCGTGAACCTGCGCGCCGTCAGCACCTTTCATCTTGCCCTGGGCGTGTCGCTGGCCGTGCACGGCGCGCTGCTGACGCTGCGTTTTGTCGACCCCGAGGCGTTCAACCGGGTGTTTGAGGACACGCCACTGGAGGTGATTCTGGTCAACGCGCGCACCAGCGAAACGCCCGAACAGGCATTGGCCATCGCCCAGGCCAGCATGGCCGGCGGTGGCGACCAGGAAGCCGGCCGCGCCACCAGCCCCTTGCCGCCAGCGCTGGTGGCGATGCGTGGCGACAACGACGAGCGCGACCACGAGCGCGAACTGCGCGAGATGCAGGCGCAGCAAAATCTGATGCTCTCAAACATCAAGAACATGCTGGCGGCCATGCCACCGGCCGACCCCAGAAAGACCCAGCTCAGCCCGGAGCAGGCGCAGCGTGAAGAAAAACGCCGCCAGCTGGTCAAGCTGCTGGCCGAGATCGAGCGGCGCATACACAGTGAAAACGCCCGCCCGCGCAAGCGCTACATCAGCCCGGCCACACGCGAAGCGGTGTACGCGGTGTACTACGACCACCTGCGCCGGGCCATCGAGGCCCGGGGCACCGACAACTTTCCCCAGAGCAACGGCCAAAAGCTCTACGGTGAACTGGTGATGATCGTCAACGTCAACCACGACGGGCGCGTACTGTCGACCGAGCTCGTGCAGGGCTCTGGCAACCCAGTGCTGGACCGCCAGGCGCAAGTCATCGCCAGCAGCGCCGGGCCGTTTGGCCAGTTCAACCCGTCGATGCGCCGACGCGCCGACCAGATTGCCGTCGTCTCGCGCTTCAAGTTCACCCGCGACGACACGCTGGAAACCCGGCTCAGCGCCAAGTAAACACACCGACATGACAACCGACCTCTATTGCGTCATGGGCCACCCGGTGGCGCACAGCCAGTCGCCGTGGATCCACGCGCGCTTTGCCGAACTCACCGGCCAGCGCCTGCACTACACCCGGCTCGACCTGGCGCCCGGCCATTTCACTGACGGTGTACGCACCTTCATGGCCGAGGGCGGGGGCGGCTGCAACGTCACCGTGCCGTTCAAGTTCGAGGCCGCGGCACTGGCCGACGAGGTCAGCGCGCGCGGCGCCCTGGCGCAGGCCTGCAACACGCTGAAGTTTGTCGATGGCCGCATCCTGGCCGACAACACCGACGGCATCGGTCTGGTCGACGACATCACGCAAAACGCCGGTGTAGGCTTGCGCGGCCAGCGCCTGTTGCTGATAGGCGCTGGGGGTGCGGCCGCCGGCGTGCTCGGGCCGCTGATCAACGCCGGGGCGGCGCAGATCTGCGTGGCCAACCGCTCGCTGCACCGCGCCGTCGATCTGGTGGCGCGCCATCAGGCCCTCGCAACGCTACAAAATACAGAGCTACTAGCGCATGATTTAAAAGGGCTTGAGGCAAATTTTGATGTCATCATCAACGGCACCGCGACGAGTCTGGGCGGGCACGGCGTGCCGGTGGCCGCAAGCGTACTCAAGCCCGGCGCGCTGGCCTACGACATGATGTACGGACCCAATTCGCAAGGCTTTCTGGATTGGGCGCGCGCCCACGGCGCGGTGGCGCGCGACGGCCTGGGCATGCTGGTCGGCCAGGCGGCCGAGTCGTTCTTGATCTGGCGCGGCGTCATGCCGCCGGCGGCGCAGGTACTGGCCGAGCTGCGCGCTCGCTTGGCCTAAGGCCCGCCATGAAGCAGCCGGCAATGCGCACGCTGTGGCGATGGCTGCTGCTGCTACTGGTCAGCGCCGGCTTGCTGCAACTGTTCTTTGTCGTGCGCATCGCCGTCATGCTGGTCATCGACCCGCAGTCGACAGCGTTCGAACGCTCCGAGGCGTGGCGGGTGGCCAGTGAAAAAGGCACGTTGCAGTGGCGCCAGCAGTGGACGCCGTACGCGCAGATTTCCGAGCAGCTCAAGCGTGCCGTCATCGCCAGCGAGGACGACGGCTTTGTCAACCACGACGGCATCGACTGGGACGCGCTGGAGAAAGCCTGGCAAAAGAACACCCAGGCGCAAGCCCGTGCGGCGCGCACGCCGGCGCGCAACCCGGGCAAACCGGCCAAGGCGCCCAAGGTGGTCGGCGGCTCGACGATCAGCCAGCAACTGGCGAAAAATCTGTTTCTCTCGGGCGAGCGCACGCTGCTGCGCAAGGGCCAGGAGTTTGTGCTGACGCTGCTGCTCGAGGGTATTCTGGGCAAGCAGCGCATCCTGGAGATTTACCTCAACAGCGTCGAGTGGGGCGAGGGCGTGTTTGGCGCCGAGGCCGCGGCGCAACATTACTTTCGCAAACCGGCGGCGCGCCTGACCCCCTATGAGGCGGCGCGCCTGGCGGTGATGCTGCCACGGCCCAAGTATTTTGAAAAGCTGCCCAACAGCAGCTACGTCGCCGGCCGCGCCGCCGTCATCGTCAACCGGCTGGGCAGTGCCGAACTGCCATGAAGGCCTTGTTGCTGAAATGGGCGGCACTGGCGATGAGCTACTTTTTGCTCGGCTTGATCCGCGTGCTCACCGGCTCACAAGCACGCTGGTGGGGCTGCCCGCCCAAGGCCGAGCAACGCATCTACTTTGCCAATCATCAAAGCCACGCCGACCTGGTGATGATCTGGGCCGCCCTGCCCAGCGAGCTGCGCCACTCGGTGCGGGCGGTGGCGGCGCGCGACTACTGGACCCGTTCGCCTTTTCGGCAGTGGCTGACCAGCGCCGTTTTCAACGTCATTTACGTCTCGCGCGAGCGCGCGGCCGACGAGGACCCGCTGGAGCCGCTGATCGAGGCGCTGCGCGCCGGTGACTCGCTGATTCTGTTTCCCGAGGGCACACGCGGCTTTGCCGACGAGCCGCAAGTCTTCAAGGCCGGCCTGTACAACCTGGCGCTGAAGTTTCCGCAGGTAGAGCTGATCCCGGCGTGGATCAACAACGTGCAGCGCGTCATGCCCAAGGGCGAGGTGGTGCCGGTCCCGGTACTGTGCTCGGTGACCTTTGGCGCGCCGATGCAGGTGCACGACGGCGAAGACCGGCACGCTTTTTTGCAGCGCGCGCGCGACGCGGTGATCGCCCTGCGCGCACTTTGACGAGACCACAGCCGTGTACCAGAGCCTGAAGAACCTGACCCCGGGGCAACAGATCGGCACGATGTTCGTCATCGTTTTTGGTCTGCTGCTGGTGGCCGGCATTGTCTTGTTCCTGCGCTCGATGCGCGAGTTCGACGAGCCGGCGCGCGCCCAGCGCCACCGCGACGACATCGACAACCTGACGCAATTGCTGCGCACCACCTGGTGGCTGATCTTTGTTTTCTGGCTGGCCTGGATCGCCGGCGACGCCACCCGGCTGGTGCTGTTCGGCCTGGGCTCGTTCTTTGCCCTGCGCGAGTTCCTGACGCTGTCGCCAACCCGCCGCAGCGACCATCGCAGCCTGGTGCTGGCGTTCTTTGTCGTGCTGCCGCTGCAATACGTGCTGGCCGGCACGGCGCAATTCAACCTGTTCACGGTGTTCATTCCGGTGTACGTGTTTGTGGCGATTCCGGTGGCCAGCGCGCTGGCCGGCGACCCGACGCGTTTTCTCGAGCGCAACGCCAAATTGCAGTGGGGCATCATGGTGTGCATTTACGGCATGAGCCACGTGCCGGCGCTGCTGTTGCTGAAGTTTGCGCGCTACGACCAGAAGAACGCTTTTCTGGTACTGTTTCTGGTGTTGGTGGTACAGACCTGCATGGTCACGCAGCACCTGGTGGCGCGGCGCCTGATGCAGCTGGGCAAAGCGCCGACGCTGGCCAAAGTCAGCCAGAGTTTCAGCTGGCGCGCCTGGTGGGCCGGCATGGCCGCGGGCAGCTTGCTCGGTGCGCTGCTGGCCGGCATTACGCCGTTTGTGCCGGGGCAGGCGTTTGCGCTGTCGTTCGTCGCCTGCGCCGCCGGCTCGCTCGGCCACCTGGTGATGAAGGCGATCAAGCGCGACCGTGGCGTGCCGATGTGGCGCGGCCAGGGCAAAGCGGTCACCGGCGCCGGCGGCCTGCTCGACCGCATCGATGCCTTGTGCTTTGCCGCGCCGGTGTTTTTTCACTCGGTGCGCTGGCACTTTGGTCTGTAACCTGGGGTAGGCCGTGCGCATTCTTGGTATCGACCCCGGCTTGCGTACCACCGGCTTTGGCGTGGTCGACGCCAACGGCGGGCAGCTCAGCTACGTGGCCAGCGGCACCATCAGCACCGTGCGCATCGAGAAAGAGCCGCTGCCGGCGCGCCTGAAGGTGTTGTTCGACGGCGTGCGTGAAGTCGCCACGCGCTACCAACCCGACTGCGCGTCGGTCGAGATCGTCTTCGTCAACGTCAACCCGCAATCGACACTGTTGCTCGGCCAGGCGCGTGGCGCCGCGGTGTCGGCGCTGGTGTCGCTTGACCTGCCGGTGGCCGAGTACACAGCGCTGCAGATGAAGCAGGCAGTGGTCGGCTACGGGCGCGCCGACAAGACGCAAATCCAGGAGATGGTGCGCCGCCTGCTGGCGCTGCCGGGTCTGCCCGGACCCGACGCCGCCGACGCGCTGGGCCTGGCCATCAGCCACGCGCACGCGCACACGGCCATGCGCCGGCTGGCGCAGGCCAAAGGCGTCGGCGCCGAGCAACAAACCCAGAAAGCCGCGTACCGGCGCGGACGCAGCCGGTAAGCATGGAACTCTTCGCCCCGCCGTTACTCTGAAACCACTATGGCCCAAGCACAGTCCTTCACCCGCTCGCTTATTGCTATTATTTTGATAGCCGTAGGTGGCCTACCTATATGGGCCAGAGCACAAAATAGCCAACAAACCGTGGTCACCACCGAACAGGTGCGCGCCGAACTGATGGCGTTGGCGCCCGACGGCGTGGACGCTGGCAAGCGCGTCTGGGTCGGCCTGCAGATCACGCACCAGCCCGACTGGCACACCTACTGGAAAAACCCGGGCGACTCGGGCCTGCCGGTCAGCCTGAACTGGACGCTGCCGGCGGGCGTGCAGGCCGGCGACATCGCCTGGCCGCTGCCCTTCAAGATTCCGGTGGGCAGCCTGGCCAACTACGGCTACGGCGACACCGTGCTATTGCCGGTGCCGCTGACGGTCACGCCGCAGTTCAAGCCGTCTTTGACGGGCGAGCTGGAAGTCAAGCTGCAAGCCACCTGGCTGGTCTGCAAGACCGAATGCGTGCCGCAGGACGGATCTTTTAGCCTGCGTTTGCCGGTCAAGGGTTCGACGGCGCTGAACGCGGCCAATTTCGAGGCCGCCTTCCAGGCGCAACCCAAGACGCTCGACGGGCACAGCCGCTTTGCCATTGAGGCTGGCAACCTCACAATCACCGTCGACGGCTTGCCGGCGGCGCTGCACGACCAGACGCTGGCCCTCTTCCCCGAGACGCCCGACGTGATCGAGAACGCCGTGCCCTGGACGCAGTCGTGGCAAGGCAGCAGCTGGCACGCCAGCGTGCCCGTGGCGCGCCAGCGCGGCGCCGATGCCACGGCGTTGTCGGTGCTGCTGGTGGGTGACGTCGACGGCCGGCGCAGCGGCTTTGTGACGCACGCGGCCATCCAGGGGCCGTGGCCGGCCATCGGCAGCCTGCCCCGCGTAGCGCCGTCGGCAGCGGCCACTGCGCCGGCGAGCAACGGCGTCGCGCCGAGCCTTTGGCTGGCGCTGGCCGGCGCCTTGCTGGGCGGCATGATTCTTAACCTGATGCCGTGCGTCTTTCCGGTACTGGCGATCAAGGTCGTTGGCCTGACCGCGCACGGTGACAACGCACGCGGTCAGCGCGCAGGCGGCTTGGCCTACAGCGCCGGCGTCGTGCTGTCGTTTGCGGCGCTGGGCGCATTGATGCTGGCCTTGCGCCAGAACGGCGAGCAGCTCGGCTGGGGCTTTCAGTTGCAGTCGCCGGCGGTGGTGGCGGGCTTGGCGGCGCTGTTCACGGTGATCGGTCTGAACCTGGCCGGGCTGTTTGAATTTGGTCAGTTCGTACCGGGCGGGTTGGCCAGCCTGCAAAGCAACAACAAGACCGCCAACGCCTTCCTCTCTGGCGTGCTGGCGGTGCTTATCGCCTCGCCGTGCACCGCGCCGTTCATGGGCGCGTCGCTCGGGCTGGCGCTGGCGCTGCCGGCGACGCAGGCGTTGCTGATCTTCACCACGCTGGGGCTGGGCATGGCGCTGCCGTTTCTGGCCTTGAGCTGGTCGCCGGCGCTAGCGCGGCGCATGCCACGGCCGGGCCCGTGGATGCTGACGTTCCGCACCGCCATGGCGTTCCCGATGTTCGCCACCGTCGTCTGGCTGGTCTGGGTGCTGGGACAGCAAAGCGGCATCAACGGCGCCGCGGCCCTGTTGACGCTGCTGGTGGCGCTGGCGCTGGTGCTGTGGTCGCTGGGCTTGCAGGGGCGCGGCCGGCGCGTTATTGCCGCCGCGTCGATCGCCGTGCTGGCGTTGCTGGTCGGCACTTTTGGCGCCACGGTGACACGGCCGCTGGGCACTGCGGCGACGTCAGCCGACGCCCGCTGGCAGGACTGGGCACCGGGCAAGCCCGAGCAACTGGTCGCCGCCGGCACGCCGGTGTTTGTCGACTTCACCGCCGCCTGGTGCGTCACCTGCCAGGTCAATGAACGCACGACACTGGCCGACGCCGATGTGCTGGCCGACTTTGCTGCCAAGAGGGTGACGCTGCTGCGCGCCGACTGGACGCGCCGCGACCCGGCCATCACCACGGCGCTGGCGCAGCTGGGGCGCAACGGCGTGCCGGTGTACGTGCTGCTGGCGCCGGGCAAAGCGCCCGTGGTGTTCTCCGAGATCTTGTCGGCAAGCGCCCTGCGCCAGGCCATCGCCGCCCTGTAACGAACGCTTCGAAGGCGTTTGCCCCTGCCTTGCTCTTGTGCACCTGCCGCGCAGGA
>JBBIGT010000099.1:0-8424 GCA_037447395.1 Comamonadaceae bacterium
CCGCTGCGCACCAAGCAATTGCAGCAAGGCCTGGCGCAGCTCGGTGAAGAAGGCGCGATTCAGGTTTTCAAGCCCGAAATGGGCGGCAACATGCTGCTCGGCGCGGTCGGCCAGTTGCAGTTTGAGGTGGTGCAGCACCGCCTGAAAAGCGAATACGACGCCGACGTGCGTCTGGAAAGCAGCCAGTACACCGGCGCGCGCTGGATCACCGCCGACACGCCCGCTGAGCTGAAAGACTTTGTCAACGCCTACCCGCAGCGCATGGCGCGCGACGCCGCCGACACGCTGGCGTATTTGTGCACCAGTCCCTACGACGTGCGCCTGGCGCAGGAGCGTTTTCCCAAAATCCATTTTCACCCGCTGCGCGAACACGCCGGGTTGGCGTTGCAGACGGCGGGTTGAGCCATGCTGCCACTAACCGACTGGTCACTGAACAAGCGCTGCCAGATCATCGGCGTGTTCAGCGACATCGACGACACGCTGACGACCGCTGGCACGATCACGCCAGCCGCCTTGCAAGCGCTGGCCGACCTGAGGGCCGCAGGCCTATGGGTGATCCCGGTCACCGGGCGCCACGCCGGCTGGTGCGAGCGCTTGGCCAACGGCGATCCCTCCCTGGGCGTGGCGCCTTGGCCGGTAGACGCCTTGTTGGCGGAAAACGGGGCACTCGCCTTTGCACCGGAAATGATTGATCAAATTGGCCTCCAGCCCTTATTGAATAAGCGCGGACAGCTATTAAAGCTATATCAGCAAAGTGATGCAGAGCGCGCGCAAAACGCCATCCGGATGAAGCAGGTGGCGCAGCGCGTGCTGCGTGAGGTGCCACAAGCGCGGCTCGCGCAAGACGTCGGCGGGCGCGATACCGACCTGGCCTTTGACTACAACGAACACCAGCACCTGGCGCCCGAAGACGTGCAGCGGGTGCTGGCGATCCTGCGTGATGAAGGCATGTACACCAGCATCAGCAGCATCCACATCCACGGTTGTTTTCAGGATTTCAACAAGTGGCAAGGGGCTTGTTGGCTGGTGCAGCGCTTGTTCGGGCGCGATCTGACGCAAGAGCTTGACCGTTGGGTGTTTGTTGGCGACTCGGGCAACGACCAGCCGATGTTCGAGCACTTTGCGCACAGCGTCGGCGTGGCCAACATTCGCCACTGCGCGGCCAGCCTGACGCACCTGCCGCGCTACATCACGCAAGCAGAGCGAGGTGCGGGATTTGCGCAGGTGGTGCAAGCCATTTTGCAGGCACGCGCGGCATGACGTTCAGTGCGACGCTGACGCGCTCATCCGGTTCAAGACGTGGCCTCGTCAGCGTATTTGCGTCGACTTTTTTCCAGCTCAGCGGCATCTTCATGCTGTCGCCGCTGATGCTCCTGCTGCTCAAGAAAGCGCAGGTATCAACCACGCTGGCCGGATTGTTTGCCGCCACGACCTGGCTTGGGGTATTGATCATCACGCCATTTGCCGCTGGCGTGACGAAGAGGCTGGGCCGACGCACGACCATGTGGCTGGCATCGGGCACGCCGCTGCTGGCTGCGATTGGCTTTTTCTCCACCGACGCGCTGTGGCTGTGGTTTGTGCTGGAGTTATTGGCAGGCGTGGCCGGTGGTCTGCGCTGGGTGTTGGCCGAAGCTTTCATTGCCGAGTTTGCGCCACCCGATCAGCTTGGCCGCACCGTTGGCATCTACGCCACCATGGTCGGCATGACGTTCGTGATCGGCCCGTTCCGTTGAACGCGTTTCGGAACCGACAGCCCCACGGCGCTGTGGCTGGTGATGGCACTGCTGACGCTCGGCCTGACCTGGACCGCGCTGATACCTGCGCTGCCGCCAGACCACGACCGCCACAGCACAACGGTAGGACTGGTGGGCCTGTGGCACGCCTTGCGGGCGCAGCGGGTCATCATGCTGGCGGGCTTTGTCGGTGGTTTTTTTGAACTGGGGCTGGCGTCCATCTTGCCCTTGTACGGCCTGACGCTGGGCATGAGCGCCAGTTCGGCAGCGTTACTGGTCTCGGTCAGCGGTCTGGGTGGCACGCTGATGGCGATTCCGGCGGGCATGTTGGCCGACCGGTCGGCCTCGCCCGCGCGTGGACGCAGGCGCATGATGCGCGCATTCACCGGCGCGATTCTGCTGGTGACACTGGCCGGGCCATTCGCCATTGATCACACCCGGTTGGTCTGGCCCATGGTCTGCGTCTGGGGCGCTGCGGGCGGCGCGCTCTACACCTTGGCAATGACCGACATCGGCGCCAGCAACAAAGGTCTGTCGCTGATCAACAGCACCGCCGTGCTGGTGCTGTCGTACACGCTGGGGGGCTTGGCCGCCTCGGCCATCAGCGGCGCGTTGATCGACGTCTCGGTGACGGTGGCATTTCCGGCGCTGTTGCTGGGCGTGGCGTCGCTGGGGCTGGCAGCGCTGGTGCGAACCCGGCAAGGTGCATCGGAATAGACTGCGCACCACATCGCTATGGCGTCGCCATGGTGTTTGCTACAGTCAGCATCCATCCCACCGGAAAGCCCATGTTTTTTGCCACCGACCTTGACACCGTCACGCACGGCATCCAGCTGGCCGTGGCGCCGGTGTTTTTGCTCACCGCCGTGGCCGGCATGATCGGCAGCGTGGCGGGGCGGCTGGCGCGCATCATCGACCGTGCCCGGGTGCTCGAAGACCGCATCGACAAGGCCCCCACGCAAGAACCCATGACGGCCGCCTACGCCGAACTCAAGCAATTGCGCCAACGGGGCCGACTGGTCAACACCTGCATCGCGCTGCTGACGTTTTGCGCCATCATGATCGGGCTCACGATCATGGCGCTTTTTCTGGGTGAAACCACCGAGTTGCAAATCTTTCGCATCGCGACCATTCTGTTTTTAACCGGCGTGACCTGTTTCTTGCTGGCTTTGCTGTGCTTCTTGACCGAGACTCTGATCGCCACCCGCATGCTCAAGTTTGGCCGCCAGGCGCGCGCGGTTCGGGCCGACTGAAAACCTTTTCACCATGCCACACAAACACAAAAAGGACCTGCCCCTGAGCGTTCTGCTCGCCAGCCACCCGATCTGGGGACAGCTGAGCAAAAAGGTGCTTGAGCAGCTCGCCACCCAATTCACCAGCGATCACGCGGCCCCCGGCAGCATGCTGCTCACACAAGGACAACTGCCGATCCGGCTCGGCCTGATTCTCAGCGGCGAGGTGCAGCTCAGCGACCCGGACCTGAACCTCTCTGTGCGGCTCTGGGCCGGCCAGATGCTGGGCTACGGCATCACCCCACAACGCCAGTTGCCCACCTGGCAAGCCAAGGCAATCAGCGAGTGCGACGTGGCCTGGCTGGCGCCGCAGGCCTTGCAACAACTGTGCGACAAGTACCCGTCGCTGTATTATTTTTTCCCATCGATGGCGCAAGAGCAAGCGCACACGGCCAACGTGGATTCGGTCAGCGACGCCGCCACCGCGCTGAATCTGCTGGGCACGCCGATCAAGTCACTGATCAAGCGCGCGCCGATCACGGTAGCACCCGAAACCAGCATCCAGGCCACTGCGCAGCTGATGGCCGATCTGCGCGTGTCGTCGGTGCTGCTGGTCGAACAAGGTCTGCTGTTCGGCCTGGTCACCGACCGCGACCTGCGCAACCGCGCCGTCGCGCAGCGGCTGGACATCAGCCGCCCGGTGTCGGACATTGCCACCTTGGCACCGATGACGGTGGCCGCCAACAGCCCGGCGTTTGAAGCGCTGCTGTTGATGGCGCGCCACAACATTCACCACATGCCGGTGATGGACGGGCAAAAAATTGCTGGCATGATCACCACCACTGATCTGACCGAGCAGCACAGCACCTCGGCGGTGTACCTGGCCGGCGACATCTACAAGCAGCGCACGCTCGACGGGCTCAGGCAGATCAGTGGTCGTGTCAAACAGTTGCAGCAACACTTGGCCGCGGCCGACGCCACCGCCTACAGCACCGGCCACATCATCACCGCCATCACCGACGCGTTGACCGTGCGCCTGATCCAGTTGGCCGAGTTGCAGATGGGCCCGGCACCGATCGACTACGCCTGGGTCGCCGCCGGCAGCCAGGCGCGCAGCGAACAGACCGCCAAAAGCGATCAGGACAACTGCCTGATCCTCGACGACCGCTACGACGAGGCGGCACACGGTGAGTATTTCCGCCGCTTCAGCAAATTCGTCTGCGACGGCCTGGCCGAATGCGGCTACATCCATTGCCCCGGCGAAATGATGGCGATGACCGACCAGTGGCGCCAGCCGCGCGCGGTCTGGGCCGAGTATTTCCGCAAATGGATCGAGCAACCCAAGCCCAAGGCGCTGATGCTGACCTGCGTATTTTTTGACCTGCGCGTCATTCACGGCAAGGCCGACTTGCTGGAGAGCCTGCGCCAGGACGTGCTGGCGCACACCAAAGGCAACAGCCTGTTTTTGGCACACATGGTCAGCAACGCGTTGAAGCACCGCCCGCCACTGGGCATGTTTGGCACCATTGCGCTGATCAAAGGCGGCGACCACCCCAACACCATTGACCTCAAACACACCGGCATCGTGCCGATCGTCGACCTGGCGCGCATTTATGCACTGGCCGCCGGCGTCACGGTGGCCAACACACACGACCGGCTCGAGGTGTCCGTGCAGGCCGGTGAGGTCAGCGAACAAGCGGCACGCGACCTGCGCGGCGCGCTCGAATTCCTGGGCAAGCTGCGCATTGCCCACCAGGCGCGCCAAACGCAACAAGGTAAGACACCCGACAACTTTTTGGCGCTGGAAGAACTCTCCAACTTCGAACGCAGCCACCTCAAAGAAGCGTTCAGCGTGGTTCAGACGCTGCAAGGCGTGTTGCAGCAGCGGTATTCGGGTGGACGGTTTTAGTACTTCAGCCGCGCGTAATAGGTTTTTTGCGCCGCTTCGCGTGCCTGGCGCAAGGTGGTGATGCCCATCGCCTGCAACAGGGGGATCAGCCGCAACCAGACCTCGGCCGTGACCAGCGCGTCGCCCAATGCGGTGTGGCGCCCGAGCACGGTAACGTCAAATCGCTCGGCAATCGCCTCCAGCCGGTGCGACTCCTGGTTGGGGTGCACGACCGCTGACAGCAACAAGGTGTCGAGCACCGGATGGTCGAACTTCAGACCCGTGTTGCCCTCTTGCAATTGCAAAAAGCGCATGTCAAAAGCCGCGTTGTGCGCCACCAGCACGGTGTCTTGCGCAAACGCATAAAACGCCGGCAGCACCTCGGTGATCTTCGGCTTGCCCTGCACCATGTCTTGCGTGATGCCGTGGATCGGGATCGTCGCCGCCGGAATCAGCCGCTGCGGATTGACCAGTTGTTCGAAACTCTCGTGCTTGAGCAGTTTGCCGTTGACACAACGCGCCGCGCCGATCTGGATGATCTGGTCACCCTCGGACGGATTGAGACCGGTGGTTTCGGTGTCAAAGACGGTGTAGGTCAGCTCGCTGAGCAGGCGGTCTTCCAGGGCGCTGGTCTGGTCTGTGGTCTGGAACAGGTCAAAGTCGTAAAACTCAGGCCGGCCCTCGTCGCTCTGGTTTTGTAACACCTCAAACTGCTCTTGCGCGCTGACCAGCGGCAGCAGGAACCTGAAGAACGCTTCGTGGCGCACGCGCTCGCGCTCAAACCACATCTCGCCGCCGTGGCGCTCGACGACGTCGCGCACCGTCAGCGGCGTGCTCTCGTCGCCAAAACGCATGGCGTCCATCTCCCAGCTCATCACCGTTTCTGTGCTCATCGCCTGGCCGCTCCAGATCAGGTCAAGCTGGCCGCGCTGGCCATTAGCCTGCAGGCGCAGACGAAAGAACTTGATGTCAAACTCGTCAACCAGCCGCATCGCCAGGTAGTCCAGCGCCTGCGTCAGGCTGAAACTGTCCACGCGCAGCCAGAGCGCGGCGTCCTGGTTCTCCAGCGTCACGCTGCGGCTGCTGCGCGCTTCGATGCGCCGCTGCGCTGCCAACAGCACGTCGGCGCCGAGCATTTCTTCCATCGGCCAGCGCGCCTTCAGCCCCTGCGCGGACTTTTGCGTCAGGTCATTGATGCGCGCACTCATGCTGTGCACCTCTTCGCGCACCACGCGCAAAAAACGCTCACGCATCGACTCATCCAGATCGGGGTAGGCCAGCATGTCAACCGCCGCCTGCACATTGGCCAGCGACGAGCGCGTGCCCTCGGTCAGGCCGTGCAGCAACTGGTCACGCAGGTGCTCCTCCTCGAACGCGCGCGTCACGTTGTCGAGCATCAGCACAAAACCGGTGATCTCGCCGTCGCCCTCAGCGACGTTGCGCACCGGCGCCATCTGCACCTTTAGCAACTGGCCGGCTTGCGTCGTGGTGACGAACTGCGCCGACGGGCTTGCCGCGCCGCGCGCCAGGCGCTGGCGCACGCTCTCCAGCGCATGCGCCACCAATTGACGGTCAAACACCGCGTAGATGGAGCGGCCAATGCCGACCAGCTCGGCGCCACCAGCCAGCGTCGGTGCCTGCGACAGCGCTTTGAACTGCAACCGGGCGCGGCTGTTGTACAGAATGATGCGGCCATCCAGATTGCACACCACCACGCTTTGTGTCAGCTCGGCCATCAGTGCGGCAAGACGGTTTTTTTCTTGTTGCACGCCTTGGTTGGCATTGGCGATTTGCGTGGCAACGTCGTCGCGCAAACGGTCGCGTTGGGTGGCCAACTGGAAGATGGCTTCGGCCAGCGCCTTGGTTTCCTTGGTGCCGTGGTGGTTCATTGGCGCCGCCTTGGGCGCTGCCAGCAATACCTGTGTTTGCTCCAGCAAGCGCCCCGGTGCGCTGGCGTAACGCCTGAACAACCAGCGCAGCGTGGCGCCGATAACCACCAGCCCGAACAGCCAGGTCAGGCCGATCAGCACCAGCCGCGGCGCCAGTTGGTCAGCCACCAGCGCGCGCTGCGCCGGTGCCAGCGTCGAGGCAATCAGGCCGATGGTTAAGGCCAGCCAGACCAGCGTGGCCACGCCGATCACGCCAATGGCCATCAACAGACGGCGGTCGAGTTTCATGCGCCGCGGGCGAGAATTTCGGCGACCTTGTCGACCAGTTCGCGCGTGGCAAACGGCTTGGTCATGTAGGCGTCGGCGCCGAGCGCCAGGCCTTTGGCGACGTCGGTGTCGCGGCCTTTTGCGGTGAGCATAAGAATCTTCACGCCGCCCAGCGCCTCATTGGCGCGCACCTCCTGGCAGACCTCGAAACCGGTTTTTTTGGGCATCATGACGTCGAGCAAGACCAGGTCGGGCTGGTCACGGACAATGGCCTCGAGCGCCTCCTGGCCGTCACGTGCGATCAGCACGGTGTAGCCTTCACGCCTAAGCAGGTACTCGAGCGAAATGACGATATTGGGCTCGTCGTCGGCCACCAGTATGGTTGGGCTCATGCTTGTCTTGTCTCCGTCTCATTTAATTGTTGACCGTGTCAGACGCAGGCTGAAATGGCAGGAAAAACGAGAACCGCGCACCCAGGGGCGGCTCGGACTCCAGCCACAGCCGACCACCGAAATGCGCCACGATGCGCCGGCTGATCGGCAGCCCCAGGCCGGTTCCCTGCGGCCGGTTGGCGGCGTCACCGCCTTGCCGAAACCGCTCAAAAACCAGCGCCTGCTGGGCCGGCGCCACGCCCGGTCCGTTGTCCTGCACTGACACTGTCACGCCCGCATCGTCGCTGCTCAGCCTTACACCAACCCGACCGCCGGGTACCGGCACAAACTTGGCGGCGTTGGAGAGCAAATTGAGCATCACCTGCATCAGCCGGTCGGCGTCGGCTTTCAACGCGGGCACCTGCTGCGGCAAGGTTACCTCGACGTCGATCTGGCGCTCGTGAAACATCTCGGCGGTGGTCGCGATCGCTTGCTGCACCAACGCGACCATGTCGACTGGCTCGGTCAGCCACTCGGCGTGACCGGATTCGATCTTGGCCATGTCAAGCACCTGGTTGACCAGGCGCGAGAGCCGCTCGGTTTCACTGACGATGATGTCGATGAATTTCCTGCGCTGGGCCAGCTCGATCCTGGGGTCATCGCGCAGCAGCTCGGCCAATGCGCGAATGCTCGTCAAAGGTGTGCGCAGCTCGTGCGTCACCGACGACATGAAATCATCCTTGAGCCGGTCCAGGCTCTTGAGCTGTTCATTGGCCGCGCGCAGCTCAGCGGTGGCGCGCTCCAGCGAGGCGGACTTTTCTTCCAGCTCGATCGAGTGCGCGCGCAACTGCGAGGTCTCGTCAAGGATGCGCAGCACGTCGTCGGGTGTGAGCGTTTCTTCTTCCACGGTGGAGGCGACCAGCACGCGCGCGGACGCACTGCCCACCGCGCCGGCAAGCTGCGTCTCGACAAACTGCACCAGCCGGGCGTCGGGTTGGATCGCCTGAACAGCAACCGCGCCACTTTGGCGCGCATAGGTCAAAA
>JBBIGT010000100.1:0-8324 GCA_037447395.1 Comamonadaceae bacterium
CGGCCGACGATGCCGACACCTTCGACATGATCTGTGCCGCCGACACCGTGGGCGTGTTCCAGATCGAAAGCCGCGCGCAGATGAGCATGCTGCCGCGCCTCAAACCGCGCTGTTTTTACGACCTGGTGGTCGAGGTCGCCATCGTGCGCCCCGGGCCCATTCAAGGCGGCATGGTGCACCCGTACCTGAAGGCGCGCGCCAATCCGCAGGGCGTCACCTACGCCAGTGCAGCGCTCCAGGAGGTGTTGCAGCGCACGCTGGGCGTGCCGATTTTTCAGGAGCAGGTGATGCAGGTGGCCATGGCTGCGGCCGACTTCTCTGCTGGCGAGGCCGACCAGTTGCGCCGCGCCATGGCCGCCTGGAAGCGCCAGGGCGGCGTGCACAAGTACCACGACCGGTTGGTCGGCGGCATGCTGAAAAACGGCTACACGGTCGAGTTTGCCGAGCAGTTGTTCCAGCAGATCGAAGGCTTTGGCGAATACGGCTTTCCCGAGAGCCACGCCGCCAGCTTTGCGCTGCTGGTGTGGGCCAGTTGCTGGCTCAAAGCGCACGAACCGGCGTGCTTTCTGGCGGCCATGCTCAACAGCCAGCCGCTGGGCTTTTATGGCCCGTCGCAACTGGTGCAAGACGCGCGTCGCCACGGCGTGTCGGTGTACCCGGCGGACGTCAGCGCCAGCGACTGGGACTGCACCCTAGAGCCCAAACAATTGGGGTCAGCCCCCGCCGTGCGTCTGGGGCTGCGCCTGCTTAGTGGCCTGACGCAGGACGCGGCGCAGCGCATTGTGGCCGCGCGTGCCCAAGCGCCGTTTGCCAGTACCGAAGATCTGGCGTTGCGCGCGGCGCTGGACGCCGGCGACCTGAAGGCCCTGGCCAGCGCCGACGCGCTGCGCAGTTTGAGCGGCCACCGCCGCCAGCAGGTGTGGGACGCCTGCGCGCTGCAGCACTCGCCAGCGTTGTTGCGTGCCGTCCCGGTGAATGAATTGGCGCTGCGTCTGCCCGCCGCGGCGCAGGCCGAAGAGGTGCGTTTCGACTACGCCGCGTTGGGGCTTTCTTTGCGCGCGCACCCCTTGCAGTTATTGCGCAAGCAGCTATCAAAATCAAAGTTCTCGAGTGCTGCGCAGTTGCGCGCTTTGCCGCACGGCCGCTTGGTGCGCGCCTGCGGTCTGGTGACCATGCGCCAGAGCCCGCAGACGGCGCATGGCGTTACCTTTGTGACGCTGGAGGACGAGACCGGTTGCGTCAACGTGATCGTCTGGAAGGCCCTCAAAGAAAAGCAGCGCGCGCAATTGCTGCACGCAAGACTGCTGGCGGTGCATGGCACCTGGCAGCGTGACGTTGACAGCGGCGGCCAGGTGTGCCACGTGGTGGCCGGCTTTTTGCGCGACCTCACGCCGCTGCTGAGCGAGCTGAGCGCGCCCAGCCGGGACTTTCGCTGATTACTGCTTTGTGCCGATGAATATCAAGCCGTCGCTCTTGTCGGCCTTGAGCGTCATGGCGATCAACTGCGTTCCGTTGCTGGTCAGCGTGGCAACCCCGCTGGTCGTTGTGCCCGAAGCGAGTGCGCAGAAGTTGCCCGTGAAAGTCAATTGCACGTTGAAGATGTTCTTTCCCGATGCCCGTGGCGTAGCCGTGCCCGTTGTGTTGCAAAACAAGCTGCCATTGACATAGTTGCTGGAGATATTTCCGCTGGCGTCGACGGTCACGGTGGCGCTTTGCGCGGGTGTGGCGCCGCCAACTGCAGCCCCGCTATACGTGCCTTGCACGCTGGTTAACAGCGCTGGCTGGTCGTCAGTGGCGTCGTACGTGCCGTTGAAAGTGATGCCCTGGGTGTTGAGCACGAGGGTGTTTTTGCTCGATACAGTACCAGAGACAGCGCCAGTAGAGCTTGACTGGCTGACAAAACTATAAATGGTGCCGGTCCAGGAGCCCTCGGCTGAACTTGTCGTTGTCGTAGTGGTGTTTGTGCCGACGGTCGTTGAGTCACCGCCGCCACCGCCACAAGCGCTCTAGACCAATGCCGCGGCCAGTACCGGAACACGTTTCATAAAAAACTCCCTTAATGCACCCGCAACAGCGCTGGCGCCAACCATCTTGCAGGCTGCGCGCTAGGCGGCGGGCTTGACGCAGACGCAGATGGCCGAGTGCTTGGGCGTCGGACCGTCGTACGTGTCAAAAATCGAACGCGGCGAAAGCGATGTAGATGTGCTGACGTTTATTGATTGGCATCTGGCCTGCGGTCAACGACCAGACGCAGCGCTCAACGAGTTGCTAGCCGACTGATTGTGGCGTCAGACCGGCGCCTCACACCTGCATGTTCATGATGTCGGTGTAAGCCTGCACCATGCGGTTGCGCACGTGCAGCGTGGCCTGAAAGCCGATTTGCGCTTTCTGGATCGCCACCATGGTTTCTTCCAGGCCCACCTTGGGGTTTTCCAGTTGTACTTCGCGCTGCATTTGCGTGGCCTCGTTTTGGGCCGCGCTGACCGACGCCAGGGCGCCTTTGAGGGCGCCGGCAAACCCTTCGCCGGCGACGCCGCCGGCCGCCCGCGCGGGGGTAGCGCTCAAGCCGGCTGGGCGTAGCGCCAGCGGCACGGTGGTGGGGGTCAGGCGCAAGTTCACGGTGCGTTGGTTTGCAGGTTGATCGGGCAATTTCAGCGTTGGCCAGGATGCTAGCGACGCAGCTGGCCAAACATAAATTTGAATAAGCCGGTAAAAACGCGTCTTTTCAACCTCATGTTTTGCCGACTGCGTCAAATAATCCAGGCCACCCGGGACTTTACCCGCCGCCGTTCCACGGAATTTTTTCATGCCCGCTGCACCCGCCATCTCGACCATTGCCCTGAATCCGACCCTCGCGCAAAAGCTCGCGGGCATGGACCGCACGCAAAAGCTGCGCTTGGGGCTGGGCGTGGTGTTGCTGGTGGTGATCGGCATCGTCGGCCTGGTGTTGGGCCGCCAGGCTGAGTGGCGCGTGCTCTACGCCAATCTGGCCGACAAGGACGGCGGCGCCATCGTCGCCCAGTTGACGCAGATGAACGTGCCCTACCAGTATTCGGCCGGCGGCGGCGCCATTCTGGTGCCCGCCGACAAGGTCTACGACACACGTTTGCGCCTGGCCTCGCAAGGCCTGCCCAAGGGCTCGGTGACGGGTTACGAGCTGATGGATACGGCTAACCGCTTTGGCATGACGCAGTTCCAGGAGCGGCTGGCGTTCCAGCGTGGTCTCGAGGGCGAGTTGACGCGCTCAATCCAGGCGCTGTCGTCGGTGTCGAGCGCGCGCGTGCATTTGGCGTTGCCCAATCAGAATGGCTTTTTTCGTGATCAGCAAAAGCCGTCGGCGTCGGTGGTGGTGGGTATGAACGCCGGGCGCACGCTGGACCGCGCACAACTGGCCGGCATCATTCATCTGGTGTCCTCAAGCGTGCCCGAGATGGACCCGCGTGCGGTCAGCGTGCTCGACGATACCGGCAAGTTGCTGTCGACGCCGCCGGACGACGGCAGCGGCGCCAACAACGACGCGCAGCAACTGCAGCGCGTGCAGCAGATCGAGCAGCTCTACAGCAGCCGCATCATGGACATTCTGGAGCCGGTGGTCGGCCGGCAAAACGTGCGCGCGCAGGTGTCGGCCGAGCTGGATTTTTCGCAGACCGAGCAAACCTCCGAGCAGTTCAAGCCCAATCAAACGCCCGACAGCAGCGCCGTGCGTAGCCAGCAGGTGATGGAAAGCGGTGCCGCTGCCGGTGCGGCTACCCCCACCGGCGTGCCCGGCGCGGTGTCGAACCAGCCGCCGGGGCCGTCGTCGGCGCCGATCAACGGCGCCGCGCAGACGCCCACGGCGGCCGGCGCCAACGCGCCGGGCAACGGCGCGCGCAAGGAGTCGATCATCAATTACGAAGTCGACAAAACCGTGCGCGTGGTGCGCGCCGGGGTCGGCGCCATCAAGCGCATCAGCGCGGCGGTGGTCATCAACCACCAGACGACGACCGACGCCAAGGGCAAGACGACCACCGCGCCGATGAGCGACGCGCAACTCGAGAAGCTGACCTCGCTGGTGCGCGAGACGATTGGCTTCAACAAAGAGCGCGGCGACTCGGTCAACGTGGTGACGGCGCCGTTTACGGTGGACAAGCTCAAGGCCGAACCACTGCCGGTGTGGCAACAACCGGCGCTGTTGGACATTTTGCGCAGCTTGGCCTGGCCGGTGGGTACTTTGTTGCTGGCCGCGCTGGTGTTGCTGGGGCTCGTGCGCCCGGGCCTGAAGGTGTTGGCGCAACCGACGCCGGTGCGCGCCGTCGCTGGTGCGGCGACGCTCGACGCGGTGGAGTCCGAGCAGCCCGAGCGGCCGATGCTCGGTGCCGCCAAGGTGGCCGCGGTGCAAGCGGTGGAGCCGACGCCGGGCGAACTGGCCCTGGAAGACGCGCGCAAACTGACGCGTGACAATCCGGCGGCAGTTGCTAACATCGTCAAAACTTGGATCAACGGCGAAGCGCCGGCCTGATTCCCGTGTTTTGAGCGGAAAGCACCGACCATGTCACAAAGCGACGGACTAGACGACGCAGCCATCCTGATGATGTCCTTGGGCGAGGCCGAGGCGTCGGAGGTGTTCAAGCATTTGTCACCCAAAGAAGTGCAAAAGCTCGGTGAGGCGATCGCCCGCACCAAGACGGTCACGCGCGAGCGCGTCAACGAGGTGGTCGACAAGTTCACCGGTGTCGCTGCCGCGCAGAGTCTGCTGGTCTCCAACTCGGGTGATTACGTGCGTTCGGTGCTCAAGTTGGCGTTGGGCGACGACAAGGCGACGCTGCTGATCGACCGCATTTTGCAAGGCGGTGACGTCTCGGGCATTGAAAGCCTGAAGTGGATGGAGCCGGCCAGCGTCGCCGAGCTGCTGCGCAACGAGCATCCGCAGATCGTCGCGGCCATTCTGGTGCATCTGGACTTTGACCAAGCCGCCGACATCCTGAAATTTTTCAACGAACGCCAGCGCAACGAGGTGATGTTGCGCGTGGCCACCATGGAAGGCATCCAACCGACGGCGCTGAAAGACCTCAACGAAGTGCTGTTCAAGGTGCTCGCCGGCGGCGACAAGATGCGCAAGAGCTCGCTGGGCGGTGTCAAGGCCGCCGCCGAGATGATCAACTTGATGGGCACGGCGATCGAGGGTACGGTGATCGAGTCGATCCGCAACCACGACCCCGACCTGGCGCAGAAGATCATGGACAAGATGTTCGTCTTCGACGACGTCATCAAGCTCGACGACAAGTCGATCCAGACGGTGCTCAAGGAAATTTCGTCGGACGTGCTGGTGGTGGCGCTCAAGGGCGCGCAGCCCGATCTCAAAGAGAAGTTCCTCGCCAACATGTCGTCGCGCGCTGCCGAGTCGCTGCGCGAAGATCTGGAGTCGCGCGGGCCGATGCGCCTGTCCGAAGTCGAGGCGCAGCAAAAAGAAATTCTCAAGACGGTGCGCCGTCTGGCCGACGAGGGCACCATCGTCATCGGTGGCGGCGCTGACGACCAGATGGTTTGACCATGCGCAACTACGACCGTTTCATCCCGGGCGAGGAAATCACCGACGTCGCCCAGTGGCAGTTTGGCGCCATCGAAACCGCCGCGCAGTTGTTGCAGGCGCAGGTGCAGGCCCGCCAGGCGCAGGACGATCAGGCGCAAGCGCAGTCGCAGCAGCAGCAGGCGTATCAAGACGGCTACGCGGCCGGCGTCGAACAAGGCAAACGGCAAGCCGAGCAGGCGCTGCAGCAACAGATGCGCGACTTCATGGCCAACCAGGCCAGCGACGCGGCGCGTGCGCTTGCCGAGCTGTTTGCCAGCGCCCAGCGCCAGCTGCAGGACGCCGAGCAGACCATCGCCCAGGGCCTGCTGACGCTGGCCTGCGAGCTGGCCCGCCAGGTGCTGCGCCGCGAGCTGGCGCAGGACACGCAGGCGGTGCTGCCGGTGCTCAAAGAGGCGTTGACGATGCTGGTGGCCGAGCACAAGGCCGCCGTGGTCAGCCTCAACCCGGCCGACCTGGCCCGGCTGGGCGAGTCACTGCACGCCGAGTTTGCCGGGCTGGCGCTGACGCTGCGCGAAGACGCCAGCCTGCAGCCGGGTGACTGCGTGGTGGCCAGCGCCGGCACGGTGGTTGACGGCAGCGTGGCCATGCGCTGGCAGCGTGCCGTGGCCACGTTGGGGCTGGCCAGCACCTGGGAGCGCGCCGATGACGCCGCTTGACGCCACGCTGAAGTGGGACGCTTTTTTTGCCAGCGCGCAAAAGCGCGTGCAAGGCAGCGGTGCGTTGGCCGTGCGCGGTACGCTGACGCGGCTGGCCGGACTGGTGCTGGAAGCGGTCGGCATTCGCGCGCCGGTTGGTTCGCAATGCTGGGTGCGCATGCCGGGGCAGGCACCGGTGCTGACCGAGGTGGTGGGTTTTTCTGGTGATCGGGCTTTCTTGATGCCGGCGGGCGACGTGCACGGTTTGTCCAGCGGCGCTACTGTCGAGCCGGCGCCGGTCTACGTGGCGCGCCTGCGTCTGGGTGAGCGCCGCCAGGTCGACCGTGACAGCGCCCGCGCCGTGTTGCGCTTGCCGCTGGGCGACGGGCTGCTCGGGCGCGTCGTCGACGCGCACGGCAATCCGCTCGACTACAAGGGGCCGATTCCAGACGTCGCTGCGGTGCCGCTGGAGCGCAAGCCGATCAACGCCATGGACCGCGCGCCGGTGCGTGAGCCGCTGGACACCGGCATCCGTGCCATCAACGCCTTGCTGACGGTTGGCCGTGGCCAGCGCCTGGGGCTGTTTTCTGGCTCCGGCGTTGGCAAGAGCGTGCTGATGGGCATGATGGCGCGCTACACACAGGCCGACGTCATCGTCGTCGGGCTGATCGGTGAGCGCGGCCGCGAGGTCAAGGAATTCATCGAAGACATTTTGGGCGACGAGGGCCGGGCGCGTTCGGTGGTGGTGGCCGCCCCGGCCGACGCGCCGCCGCTGTTGCGCATGCAGGGCGCCGCCTACGCCACGGCGGTGGCCGAGAGCTTTCGCGACAAAGGCAAACACGTGTTGTTGCTGATGGATTCGCTGACGCGTTACGCCATGGCGCAGCGCGAGATCGCCTTGGCCATTGGCGAGCCACCGGCCACCAAGGGCTACCCGCCGTCGTGTTTTGCCAAGTTGCCGCAGCTGGTCGAGCGCAGCGGCAACGGCCTCAACGGGGTCGGCTCGATCACCGCGTTTTACACCGTGTTGTCCGAGGGCGACGACCAGCAAGACCCGATCGCCGACGCCGCGCGGGCCATCCTCGACGGCCACATCGTTTTGTCGCGCACGCTGGCCGAGGCCGGCCACTACCCGGCCATCGACATCGAACAATCGGCCTCGCGGGTCATGCACAACGTCGTCTCCAGCGAGCATTTCGAGCTGGCGCGCCAGTTCAAGGCGGTGTATTCGCAATACGAAAAGGGCCGCGACCTGATCCAGATCGGCGCCTACCTGCGCGGCTCCGACCCGGCGCTGGACCGGGCCATTGCCCTGCATGAGCCGATGATGCAGTTCTTGCAGCAAGACATGTTCGATGCGGCGGCGTTGCCTGACAGCGTGCACGCGCTGCGCGCGGTGTTGACGCCGCAACCGGTGGGGGCTAGTGCATGACCGGGCACACGAGTCTGTTGCTGGCCATCGACCTGGCCGGCGTGCAGCGCGAGCAGGCGCAGGCGCAACTGCAGGCGGCGCGTCAGGCTGACGCCCAGGCGCAGGGGCAAATGCAGCAATTGCAAGACTACTTGCGCGAGACCGAGCAGCGCTGGCTGGCCGGCGACGCCGGCGGCAAATCGGCGCAACTGCTGCAACACCACTACCAGTTCACCGGTCGTCTGCACCACGCCATCGCGCTGCAGAGCGACGTGCTGCGCGGCAGCCGCGCCCGCGTCGAGGCGGCGCAGCAACAACTGCTCAGCGCCGAGATCCGCCTGGCCAGCTTCCAGCAGTTGCTGGGCCATCGGCGCGCGGCGCAGGCGCGCACGCAACAGCGCCGCGAGCAGCGGCAAACCGACGAACTGGCCACTTTGCAAAGCCTGCGCCAGCAGCGGCTACTCAAGGAGAACGGCTGATGGCCATCGAATCCAGCAGCGCCGCAACGGCCGCCCAGACCCCCGGCGCGGCCGTTGCCGGCAAAGCCGCAGCTGGACGTGCGGCGCCGGCCGGCGCGGCGCCCGGTTTTGCGGGTCTGCTGGGTTTTGCGGCGGCGCAGGACGCCACGGCCGGGCTGCCGGCGACGCCCGTCAAAGCCGTTGAATCGCCTTCGGAAAATACTGAAAATGTTGAACAAAATCAACCTCTA
>JBBIGT010000101.1:0-8276 GCA_037447395.1 Comamonadaceae bacterium
ATGAATGCAAGAATTATTCCACGGCACAAAATGTTTATCTGCCGGACGGTTAAGATGCTTCGAGAATATGGTCACAGTTAAATTTTCTGTCAGCCACATCCAGTGAGTAGACAGCAAAAAAAAAGGGAGGGGTTGCCCCCTCCCTGATTACAGATATTGACTAAAACTTACTTGTTATGGCAGCCAAGACAAAGCGCTGATTTATCCATAGTGTAACGGAGGAACGGTTTGTACTCGGCATCATGAACTGCGTGGCAGCTGCCGCACTCAAGTGAACGTGTCTGACCGGCAGTGTCACGGGCACTTCTGAAGAGCGGGAAACCATTTGTTTTAGTGAGGGCAGGTGCGTTAGTATCTGTGCCCATGAGATTAGTACTGACTGTACCTATCCAGAGATCGTTTTGTGCGGGCGTGGCGGCTGAGCATGACCATGGCGCAGCACGGTGAGCCGCTCCAGCCCTTTTGCGGCGCGCTGATCAGCACGTCGACGCCAGTGGCCTGCATGTCGACCCACATCGCCCCGCTGGCAATGCAGTCCAGCACAAACAGGCCACCGACCTCATGCACTGCGTTGCTGACGGCCTTGAGGTAGTCGTCCGGCAGGATCATGCCGGCGGCCGTTTCCACGTGCGGGGCAAAGACCACGTCCGGGCGCTGGCTGCGGATGGTCGCCACCACTTCTTCGATCGGGCACGGCACCCACGGGTCCTGCGCGCCGGTGCCGGTTTTGCGCGCCTTCAGCACGGTGGCTTGGGCGGGAATGCCGCCCATGTCAAAAATCTGCGTCCAGCGGTAGCTGAACCAGCCATTGCGAATCACCAGCACCTTTTTACCGGTGGCGAACTGGCGCGCCACCGCTTC
The DNA here is from genome assembly GCA_037447395.1 of Comamonadaceae bacterium. Classification (GTDB taxonomy): domain Bacteria; phylum Pseudomonadota; class Gammaproteobacteria; order Burkholderiales; family Burkholderiaceae_C; genus Rhodoferax. The sequence continues at coordinate 862 of JBBIGT010000101.1, forward strand.
CATGCCAAACGTGCCGCTGCCGGGCACCAGCACGCTGGAGGCTGCGCTGTAGACCTCTTTGAGGATGCCGGAGATGTCGCGCATGACGCCTTGAAAGCGCTGCGACATGTGGTTCAGCGCCCGGTCGGTGTAGACCACCGAGAACTCAAGCAAACCATCGGGGTCGATGTGGGGCAGCAAACCGGGCATGGGGTGTCTCCTGGTGGTGGGGTCGTTAAAGCGGTCAATTGCCGCTGCGCGCAGATTTTGTCATGGCGCTTTGCGCTGTCAATGCGCGCTGTCAGCGCGACGTGGGCAGGCGCAGGAAATGGGTCAAGTCAAAGCGTTCAGGCGGGCGTTGCTCAGTTCGCCAGAAGCCCGTGCCATGGGTCTGCCAAGGCTGACGCTCGGCAAGTCCACTTCGTCCGGCACCACCACCAGCTTGCCCAGCACTGCGCGCTCACCCATCAGGCGCAACGCCGCCTTGAGTTCAGACAGCGGCAGCACGCGGTCGATCACCGGTTTGACCAAGCCATGCGCGTACCACTGCGCCAGTTGCGCCAGCATGGCGGCGTTGGCCGGCGGCTCGCGTCGGGCAAACTCGCCCCAGAACACGCCGACGATGGAGGCGCCCTTGAGCAGCGGCAGGTTCAGTGGCAGCGCCGGAATGGTGCCGGCGGCAAAGCCCACCACCAGGTAGCGGCCGCGCCAGGCGATCGAGCGCAGCGCCGGTTCGGCCAGGTCGCCGCCGACGGCGTCATAGATCACGTCCGGCCCACGTCCGTCAGTCAAGGCTTTGAGCGCTTCGCGCAGGTCGGATTGTGCATAGTCGATCGTCGCGTCGGCGCCCAGGCGCGTGCACAGAGCACATTTGGCGGCGCTTGACGCGGCGGCGATGACGCGGGCGCCGCACGCTTTGGCGATCTGGATCGCCGCCGTGCCAACGCCGCCGGCGGCACCCAGCACCAGCACGGTCTCACCGGCTTTGAGTTGGCCGCGATCAATTAGCGCGTGGTGCGAGGTGGCGTAGGTCAACAAGAACGCCGCGGCGTCGATCAGTGGGAACCCGTCGGGCAAGGGCAGGCAGCGCGCTGCGGCGACCGCCGCGTGCGTGGCAAAGCCGCCAGTGCCGCTGAGGCAGGCAACAGCCTGGCCCACCTGCAATTGCGTCACGCCGGCGCCTAGCGCCTGCACCACGCCGGCAAATTCAGAGCCCGGTACAAAGGGCAGCGGCGGCTTGACCTGGTATTTGTTCTGGACAATCAGCAAGTCCGGAAAGTTCAGGCTGGCCGCCTTGATCCGCACCAGCACCTCGCCCGCCGCGGGCGCCGGTGGCGGCAGCTCTTGCCAGGTCAGGGCGTCGATGCCGGTGGGGTTGCTGCATTGCCAGGCGTGCATGGGCGCTCCGTGTGCATGGTGGGAGCCCCATTCTCTGACAGTTGAACAGCCGCCTTGCGTCTAGCCGCCGCTGGGACCGTTATGGCAGTCGTAGCAGCCTACCCGTTGACGTGCGGCAAAGGTTTTTGTGCCCTTTTCTACCGTGAAGGTCTTGACCATTTTGACCTCGCTTAAGCCCGTACCGCGGAAGTCGGCCCCGTGACAGACCGCGCAGGCTTGCGTGCCGCCGCTCTTGGCCGCGCTCTTGTGGTTTGTGACCCAGGCGTTGCCGGTGTTGTGCATGCCGTGCGGGCCGCCATTGGTCGTGGTGGGCACGGTGGTGTGGCAGGCGCTGCATTCATTGATGGTGCCCGCGTGACCTTGCGCGTCAATGGCCAGCACGTTGTCGTTGACGTGCGAACTGGGGTATTCGGCGTGGGTGGCGCCGTGGCACGACTCACATTGCAGTCCACCGTGGCCCTTGCTGAAGCGGAACAGGCTGATGCCCGCCGCCGGTGTGTTGGCGTTGGTGGCAAAGCGGGTGTCCGTGGTGCTGCGCAGCTGGCCGTTAGCGTCCAGCGCGTTGGTTTCGCGCACGCCGTCGTGGTGACAAGACTGGCAGTTGGGTTCCTGCAACCAGCCCGAGCGGGTGGGTTGACCGACTGCCGTCATGTTGCCGTGGCAGCTTTGGCAGCCCATGGTCATGTTGCCGTTGGTGTCGACCGCCGTGCCCATGGCGCCACGCAGGCACTTGGTCACCGAGCCGGGGTGGCAGTTGTAGCATGAGGCACGGTTGCTGCTGCTGTCCAGTGTCTGGCCATTGGCCGGGTCCTTGGCAGCGGCGTGGCGCGTGTGCAGCGCGCTGGTGAGTGTGCTGACGCCGGCTACACCGGTGGTTTCCAGGGCGTTGGAGGCGTGGCAATTGGCGCACAGGATGGGCTGCCCGCCTTGCGCGGTGGCCGCCAGGCCTTGCGCGCTGTAGTTGAACCGCGCCAGTGCGCTGGTATACAGACTGCTGCCCAGGTGCTTGTCATCGTGCAGGCGCAAGATGTTCTTCTTCCAGTCTTTTTCCAGGTCGGCGTCATTGACCCAACCCGAAGTGGGTCGGGCATCGGGTCCGGAGGTCGATGCGTGGCAGCCTTTGCAGGTCATTTCGTCACTGACTGGCAAGACGGTACGCGCTGTGGCCAGGACGGTGCCGTTGGCATCTTTGGCGACGACCTTGACCATCGGGTAAAAGTTTTTGGCGGCCGCGTCGTCATACGGCGTCACCGGAATGCCGGTGGCTTCAAACCAGCCCTTGGCGGCGTTGAAGGTCATTGGCGTGGGCGTCAGCGACGGCGTGGCGTTGCCGGTCAGGCCAACGTTGTCGGCGGGTTGGGCGCCAAAGAGTTTCGCCACCCAGGTCCAGAAGTTGGTTTTGCTGGCACTGCTGGTGTTGATCGATCCGGTGGAGTCGGCAACCGCCTCGTAGGTCAGCGTCACGCCGCTGGTCACCAGTTTGCTCTGACCGGTGTTGACCAGTTGCGCGTGCAGGTTGTTGTAGGGCGGCAGAATGGAAAACACCGAGTAGTCCTTGCCGTCGACGCAGTGCATGCCAAGGTCATTGGCGGCCAGCAGGGTAAAGCCGCCAGTGCCAGTGCCAGTGCCAGTGCCAGTGCCTGAGCCTGAGCCTGAGCCTGAGCCTGAGCCTGAGCCTGAGCCTGAGCCTGAGCCGCCGGTGTTGGCCTCCATGTCGTTTTCGTCGTTGATTTCAGTCTTGTTTTTGTTCTTGTCCTTGATGAATTTGCGCTCGCCGTCGCGCAGCTTTTGCTTCTGCGCGTTGAGGGCGTCCTTGCCCGAGACGTCGCTGCCAGACTTGATCTTGCTGGCCAGGTCCTGGATGACAGTGTCTACCGCGTCATTCGTCGACGCCGAGTCGTTGGCCAACTGGGCGAGGCCGGCCAGCACGACACCGTATTCCTGCGCGTGGCGCGTTTTGCTGGCGGCTTCGGCCTTGAGCACGTCGGCCGGCAGGGTCTTCACGATATCAATGTTGTTGGCAATTTGCGTTTGCACTTGATTCTGTGCCACGACAAGTGCCGTGGGTGGCAGCTTGCCGTCTGGCGTTTCGGCCAGCTTGACGGCCATCTCGGTGAGTGCCGTTACCGCTGCCGTGGTGTTGCCCGAGGCGCTGGTCAACGCGGTACGCAACGGCGTTGTCAGTGCGCGCGTGGCACCGGTGGCTTCGTCCACATAAGTGCCGCCGCTAGCCTCCAGCAGCACGGCGCCCGAGTTGGCGCCGATGCTGACCGAGTACGAACCGTCGGCGCCGGTTTGCGTGCTGGTGCCGAGTTGCGCACCCTTGCTGCCGTCGGCGTTGAGCCGGTAAACCTTGATCGTCGCGTTGTGCAACGGACCTTTGGAGGCGACGCCAGAAATGGTCGTTGACTCACTGCTTGTGCCGACGCCGGCCGAGCCGCCCCCGCCACCGCACCCCGCCTGAATGAGCGCCACGCCGATCGATACGAGCAGCCAAGGCTTGCCGATTTGCCAGAACTTCATGGATGTCTCCTGTTGCGTTGAAGCCGGTTGCGCGCCGCAAAGCTGCGCAACGCTGTATCTCAACAATCAACAGGGGCTTTGCTCATGTGCCGGTTGACGGCATGTGTGTCCAGCGAGCGGTTGAAAATCAAGATGTGCTTATATTAGGAATGAAAAATGTAAATTGCCACGCTTCTTTGCCGGTCAATGTCGGGCGCCTGGTAAGAAGTGTTGCCAAATGTAAGCCGGCGCCGGACTGCCGCGGCCCTGCCGTGGTCGGACCCGCGCGTTTAGCGCGTCAGCCAGGTCAACGCCGCCAACGCGCCGAGCAGCACCGGTTGGTGCAGCATGTACCAGCTCAGGCTCCAGCGCCCCAGCGTGGTCAACGCGCGCGCCGGGCGGGGCAGCGGCAGGGTTAACCAGGCCGGGTGCTGACGCAGCAACCATTGGCCCGCCGCCAAGCCCCACCACAGCACGCCCAGCCAGGGAAACAGCGGCACGTAATCTTCGGTCTGCGGCTTGTGGCTGACCCAGCCGAGCCAGTTCCAGGTCGGGCTGTCAAATAATGCAGAAAAATCGGCCACAGCCCAGTTTGCATAAGCGTAAGCAGCTATTGATGGCGTAGCAATTGCCAAGCCGCCCAAAGGCCACAGCCAGCGCCCCCAGCCAGCGCTCAGGCGCGCTGCGATCAGCATCAGCGCCAGAGCGTGCAGCACACCAAAGTAAATGAAGGTGGCGGGAAACATCAGGTACGAGCCGGCGCTGACCAGCAGTGCGCAAGCGGCCACCTGCGCCCAGCGGCGCCAGAAGCGGTGCCAACCTTGTCGTTGTTCGAGGGCGATCGCCTGGCCCACGCCGGCGGTAAACAAAAACAAGCTGACGATGGCCGTACGCTGCGCGGTCCAGAACGGATCGGTCAACAGGCTTTGGTGCATCCAGCCAAAGTAATTCAGGTCAAAGAACAAGTGGTAAACGGTCATCCACAGCACCGCCAGTCCGCGCACGGCGTCGACCGCGTCAAAGCGGGCCAGCGCTTGGCTTGATGCAAGTACGGGGCGGGTCACTCGCTGCGGCCGGCGCCGCGCGGCTCCTGTCGCCGCCATCACTGCGCCGGCGCTGGCAGGCTCACGGTGACGTTGCCCGTTGCAGCAACGCCCTCGGCCAGCACGACGCTGCGTGCGCTCACCGATTGCAGCAGCAGTTTGTCGGTTACCCATTCGCCGACGCGGTACGGCTTGGCCGGCGCCGTACCGTTGGCGATCAAGGCGCTGCCGCGCCGGTCACCGGTGGCAACAACGCCCAACAGTTTGAGCTGCGACGCCGGCGCCGTAGCACCACTTGGCGCGGCACCGGGCGCGAGCGCGTCTGCGTCGCCCAACAGGCGCGCCACCCTGCGCGCGTCAATGGCCGGCGGTGCATCGGCGATCGACGCGGCCGGCAGCGCCGGCGCGGGCACGGGCACGGGCCAGCGCAACAGCACGGCGCTGGCCGCCGCCGCCGCCGCCAGGAAAAACGTCATCCCGCGCACGCGCCATGGGAAAGAATGTGTCGCTGCCATTGCGGAATTATCTTCACTATTTGCGCGACGCTGTGATGCACGCCGATTCAGGCGGGTGCCGCGTGCCCGCCGTCGTCCAGCGACGGACGTTTATGATTCCCTGTCAATTATTAGTGCGAGGTCACCAACCCATGAAGCGTCATTCATTCCGCTTGAAGCGCCGTCTGCAGCGCGGCTTCACCCTGATCGAGCTGATGGTGGTGTTGCTTATCATCGGCGTGCTGGCGGCGCTGATCGTGCCCAACGTGCTCGACCGCGCCGACGACGCGCGCGTCACCGCCGCCAAGACCGACATTGCCAACCTGGTACAGGCGCTCAAGCTCTACCGCCTGGACAACCAGCGCTACCCCAGCGCCGAACAAGGCTTGCAGGCGCTGCGCGTCAAACCCACCACGGCGCCGCTGCCGACCAACTGGAAGCCGTATCTGGACCAGCTGCCCAATGACCCGTGGGGCACGCCTTACGTTTATTTGAACCCCGGCATTCAGGGCGAGATCGACGTCATGTCGTACGGCGCCGACGGCAAGGCCGGCGGCGAGGGCAAAGATGCAGACCTTGGCAGCTGGCAGCCGTGAGGCGACGCGCCTAGCCACCGATGCGCGCGGCTTTACGCTGCTGGAACTGCTGGTGGTGCTGGCCATCGTCGCGCTGGCCAGCGCCGGCGTCAGCCTGGCGCTGCGCGACGGCACGCAAACGCAGCTTGAGCGCGAGGCGCTGCGCCTGTCGGCCTTGCTGGAAGCAGCGCGTGCCCGATCGCAAGCCAGTGGCGTGCCGCTGCGCTGGCAGAGCAGCGCCACTGGCTTCCAATTTCTCGGCTTGCCCGCCGACGCCAGCAATGAACTGACGCAAGCGCGCGCCTGGCTCAACGCCGACACGCGTGCTGCTGTAGACACTGCGGCAAGTGCGACGGCGTCGGACGATGTGGCCACGTTGCTGCTGGGGCCCGAGCCGATCACTGCGCGCCAGTCGCTGCAGTTATACAGCGCCAGCGCGCCAGCGCAACGCCTGCGCCTGGCCAGCGATGGGCTGCGGCCGTTTACCGTGACGGCTGCACCATGAGGCGCCGCGACGCACACGGCTTCACGCTGATCGAGGTGCTGGTCGCCTTGGGCATCGTCGCCGTCACCTTAACGGCCGGCTTGCAGGCCAGCGGCGCGATCACGCGCCAGGCGCAGCGCCAGAGCGACCTGCTGCTGGCGCAACTGTGCGCCGAAAACGAACTCGTCAAGCTGCGTCTGGCGCGCCAGTTGCCCGGCGTCGGTGACGTGCAAAGCAGCTGTGCGCAAGCCGGGCGCGAACTGACCGTGCAGCGCGTTGTGCGGCCCACGCCAAACCCAAACTTTCAGCGCGTTGACGCCCAGATACTTGACGGCGAATTGCCCATTTGGCGGGTCAGTACGGTCATAGGGCGCTATTAATATGAAAGCGCATGTCCCTTGGTGTGCAGTTCTTGGTCGCCGCCATGCGGCCGGCTTCACGCTGATCGAGCTGTTGCTGGCGATCGGCCTGCTGGCGCTGATGTCGGTACTGGCGTGGCGCGGCGTCGACGGCATGGGCCAGGCGCGCGCGCGCCTGCAGCAACACGCCGACGAGGTGCAGACGCTGCAAGCCACGTTGGGCCAATGGGCAGCTGACCTGGACGCGTTGGTTGAGCAGCCCAACTGGAACAGCTTGCAGTGGGATGGCCGCAGTCTGCGCCTGCTGCGCCGCAGCGCGCTGGCCGACGGCGCCGGCCTGCAGGTGGTTGCCTGGGCGCGCCGCGGCGTCGGCACCGAAGGCCAATGGTGGCGCTGGGTGTCGCCGGCGCTGACCACGCGCGCCGAGCTGGCGCAGGCCTGGCAACAGGCGCAAGCGTGGGCGCAAGTCGAGCGGCAGACCGAGTCGCCACAGGCGCTGGCCACCGTGCCGCTGGACGACTGGCAGATTTTCTTTTACCGCGGCAACGCCTGGAGTAACCCCTTGTCCAGCGCTGGCGCGG
>JBBIGT010000102.1:0-8265 GCA_037447395.1 Comamonadaceae bacterium
TGGCGACAACACAGCGTACATGGAAGGGCGCATCACGCTCAATCCGATGAAGCACATCGACCCGATGGGCACCATCCTGATGCCGCTTATTCTGTACATCGCCACCTCGGGCGCGTTCCTGTTTGGCTACGCCAAGCCGGTGCCGGTGCGCTTTGGCAACCTGCGCCACCCCAAGCAGGACATGGTGTGGGTGGCGCTGGCCGGGCCGGGCTCCAACTTCGTGCAGGCGTTGATTTGGGGGGCGCTGCTCTATCTGATGCAAGGTGCCGGCGTCAACGAGCCGTTCTTTCTTGAAATGGCGCAAGGCGGCATTCTGGCCAACGTGGTGATGTTTGTCTTCAACCTGGCAGCGCTGCCACCGCTGGACGGCGGTCGCATTCTGGTGGGCCTGCTGCCGTATCGCCAGGCGATGGCGGTCTCGCGCGTTGAGCCTTACGGATTCTTCATCGTGATGGCGCTGGTGCTCGCCGGTGTGGTCAGCAACCTGTGGTTGCGCCCGTTGATGGACCTGACGTTCAAGCTGATCACCCTACTGCTCACGCCGCTGGCCATGCTGGTGGGCTGAGGCAACCCTGACGCCTGCCAGCCGCATTTTGATCGACGCATTGCACAAACTTTCTCATGACCATCGAACGTTTTTTAACCGGTATCACCACCTCGGGCACGCCGCATCTGGGCAACTATGTCGGCTCGATCCGTCCATCGGTGCAGGCCAGCCTGCGCGCGGGCGTGCAGAGTTTTTACTTTCTCGCCGATTACCACGCGCTGATCAAGATCGACGACCCGGCGCGCATCCAGCGCAGCACGCTGGAAATTGCCGCCAGTTGGCTGGCCTGCGGCCTGGACCCCGAGCGCGTCATTTTTTACCGCCAGTCAGACATTCCGGAAATTCCGGAACTGACCTGGTTTTTGAGCTGCGTGCTCGGTAAAGGCGTGCTCAACCGCGCGCACGCCTACAAGGCCGCCGTCGACAAGAACAACGCCGCGGGCAGCGACCCCGACGCCGACGTGAGCGTCGGTCTGTTCATGTACCCGGTGCTGATGGGCGCCGACATCTTGATGTTCAACGCGCACAAGGTGCCGGTGGGGCGCGACCAGGTGCAGCACATCGAAATGGCGCGCGACATGGCCGCCAGCTTCAACCACCGCTACGGCACCCACTTCACCGCCCCTGAAGCCGCGATCGAAGACTTTGTTGCCACCCTGCCCGGCCTGGACGGACGCAAGATGAGCAAGAGCTACGACAACACCATCCCGCTGTTTGCCCCGCGCGCGCAATTGCAAAAGCTCATTGCCAGCATCGTCACCGACAGCAAGGCGCCAGGCGAGCCAAAAACAGTCGACGGCTCGGCACTGTTCCAGATTTACCAGGCGTTTGCCAGCGCAGACGAAACCCGCGCGCTGCAACAAGCCTACCTTGAAGGCATTGCCTGGGGCGACGCCAAACAGATCGTGTTCGAGCGCATCGACCGTGAAATCGCCCCGCTGCGCGCCAACTACGAAGCGCTGATCAACGACCCGGGCAAGATCGAAGCGATTCTGCACGCCGGTGCGGCCAGGGCGCGCGCCATTGCCACACCGTTCATGAAGCAACTGCGTCACGCGGTCGGACTGCGCGACTTGCGCTTGCAAGCGACGGACGTTACCTCCAAAGCTGCCAAAGCGGCGTTGCCGGTATTCAAGCAATACCGCGAAGCAGATGGCCAGTTTTACTTCAAGTTCCATAGCGCCGACGGCACGTTGTTACTGCAGAGCAAGGCGTTTGCATCGGGCAAAGACGCCGCGCAATCGATCGCCATATTGCAGCAGCAAGGTGCCAGCGCGTTGAACCAATTGCAAGAAATCGTGCAACTGTGCGACGGTGTTCAAGCCAATGAAGTCGACGCCGCACTGGCCACATTGCGCGCTGCCAAAGCGCAGGCGAAGACCAAATAAGCCACTGTACAATCGCGCCTTCGAGTTGCGGAGAGGTGGCAGAGTGGTCGAATGTACCTGACTCGAAATCAGGCGATGGGGCAACCCATCCGAGGGTTCGAATCCCTCCCTCTCCGCCAGGAATTCACATCACCCTGTTGTTCTGCGAGCAACAGGGTTTTTTATTGCCTGCATCGGACTTCCTGCCCACACGTCTGAAGTCCCCACCAACCAGAAGCACAGCTCTATCGGCCATGGCGTCAGCCTCGGTTTGATCGTGCGTCACCAGCAGCGTGGCCATGCCCGCGGCGCGGATGCGGCTGCGAAATTCTTCGCGCAGCGCCACGCGCAAATCGGCATCCAGCGCTGAAAACGGCTCATCGAGCAACAACACGCGCGGCTGCGTGATGAGCGCACGCGCCAGCGCCACGCGTTGCTGCTCGCCGCCCGAGAGGTTCCAGACCCGGCGCTTGGCCAGCGCGCCCAGGCCAAACACGTCCAGCATTTCAAGCGCTCGCGCACGCGCCTTATCCTTGGCAACGCGTTGCTCCACCAAACCGAAGGCCACGTTGTCTTGCACGTTCAGATGAGGAAACAACGCAAAGTCCTGAAACATCAGCGCAAAGCGACGCCGCTCTGGCGGCATGGCGGTGATGTCCGCGCCATCGAACCAGACGCTGCCCGCATCAGGACGCAGCAGGCCCGCGGCAATCGCCAATAACGTGCTTTTGCCGCTGCCGGAGGGCCCCAGCAGCGCCAAAACTTCACCTGGGCGCACCTGCAGGGTCACGTCCTGCAGCAGCGGTTGATCGCCATAGCGTTGATGAATGTGGCGCAACTCAAGCATGACGGTTGGCGATTGTCGTCCCCGTTGGGTGCCGCGAATCCGGTGCGCCGATGCTGGCCGCAGCACGCTCGCGCACCGGCCATTCAATGAGCAAAAACGCCAGCAACGCCAGCGCCATCAGCACACACGCCAGCACCATCGCCGCATCGAGATTGGCCTGTCCCGGGCGACCCAGGCGCTGGTAAATCAGCGTGGTCAGCGTGGCCCATTCGGGGCGCGAGAGAAACAGCGTGACGGCGAACTCGCCCAGTGCCGTGGCCGCTGCAAACGCCATGCCGCGGCGCAAGGCGGGTGCCAGCAGCGGCAGCGTCACGCGCCAAAAGCAGCGCCATGGAGTGGCCCCCAGCGTGCGCGCCGCTTGCGGCAAGTGCGTCGGCATTGCGTCCAGCCCGGCCGACAAGGCTTTGGCAACAAACGGATACGCCAGCACCGCGTAGGCCGCCAGCAGCAGCGGCAAACTGGCGGTCCAGGCCGGGTACAGCAACAGCAAACCAAATGCCACCGTCACCGGTGACACCACAAACGGCAAAAACGCCAACGCGCGCCAAACTACCGAGGCCTGTGCGGCCATGGCATGTAGCACGCCGAGCAAGGTGGCCGCTACCAGCGCGACGCCAGAAAAGCGCAACGTGTTCCACAGCGCCGCCCCTGTTTCAGCATCAAAAATACCTGTAAAACCTGTCCCCATTGCGTTAGCAGCTTTTATAACAATAGCAAAAATGGGCAGTGCGCACACGGCAAAAAGAACGCCCAAAGCAACGATCAAAGCCAGCCACTGGTGCACAGCACGGGGTGGCGCGCGCAGCACAGGGGCATTCTGCGCAGGCGCGCTCAAGCGCTTTTCCAACACCGCGTAGGCCAACGCCACCGCGCCGGTCAGCAGCAGCATCCACAGCGTCAGCACGCTCGCCTGGCCGAGCTGCAGCTCGTAAGCCACAAGCGAATAAATTTCGACTTCCACGGTTGCAAAGCGCTGGCCACCGAGCACCAGCGCCAGGCCAAAACCGGCAAAGCAATACAAAAACACCAGGCACAGGCTGGACATCAACCACGGTGCGATCGCAGGCCACTCAATACGCCAGAACGCGCGCCACGGCGTCGCCCCGAGCGAGCGAGCTGCGGCGACCTGGCGCGCATTGACTTGTGCCAGTGCGTCCACGCCCGCGCGCACCACCAGGCACAGGTTGAAAAACAGGTTGCCGTACAGCAGCAGCCAAGGTGTGTCTTGCAGGTTGATGCCCAACGCACTGCTGATCAGCCCGCGCGGCCCCCACAGCGCCAGCACACCCAGCGCGGCAACCAGCGTCGGCACCACAAACGGCAGCATCAGCAGGCGCAACACCAGCGCACGCCCGGCAAACTCATAGCGCGCGAACACCCACGCCAGCGGTAATCCCAACAGAAAAGCCAGCACGCAGGTGATGGCCGCTTGCGCCAGCGACCAGAGCACGCGCCAGCGCAAGTAATCGTCCTGCCAGGGCTGCCACGGCGACCAGTCGCCCATAGCGTTGAACTCACCCGACAACCCGGCCCACCCCAGACGCGCCAGCGGCAAGAGCAACAGCAGCACGAGCGCCGCGGCGGGCAACAGCCCGAGCCACCAAGCGCGTGGCCATAACGCAAGCCTCAGGCGCGCCCGTTCTCCACGGCAGACGGAAGAACCGAAGTCTGTCTGCTTCACCACACCACCACCGCCCGCAGAAATTACTTCATAACCACCTGCGTCCAGCGCGCCACCCACCGGGCGCCGTTGTCGGCAATCGCCTGTTCTGACAGGCTTTCAAAATGGGTCGGCTCTAGCGCGTGCAGTTGCAATACCGGCGCGCGTGGCGTAGCGGCCTGCGCCGGGTACATCCACATCTCGGTTTGCAAGGCGGCTTGCGCCGCCGGCGAGCGCAAGAAGTCAACAAACTTCTGCGCCGCAGCGCGGTGCGCACCGCCCTTGAGCAAGGCCACACCCTCGACCTGCTTGAAGACGCCACCCTTGAGGTTGAGGCTGCCGGTGGGCGATTGGGTGCGCTTTTCCTTGGCGTAGAACACTTCGGCGGCCGGGCTGGCGGCGTAGCTCACCACCAACGGCTGCGCGCCGCCACCCCGCGTGAAGTCGGTGTAATAGGCTTCGCTCCAGCCCTTGGCCACTTTCAGGCCGTTGGCGCGCATCTGGCCCCACCACTTGAACGCCTGCTCTTCCCCCAGGCCGGCGATAGTAGCCAACAAAAACGCATAACCGGTGCTGCTGGTGGCCGGGTTGGGCACCACCAGTGCGCCCTTGTACGCAGGCAGCGTCAAGTCCTGCAATGTCCTGGGCAATACCATGGCGCTTTGGGCAATCGCCGTCTTGTCAAAATTGATAGTGACAAAGCCATAATCCACAGGTACTAAAGCACCCTCAAGTATGCCAGCCGCCTGCGCCTTGGCGTGCAGCGTGTTGTCGATGCCGTAGACCACGTCGGCCACCGGGTTGGCGCGGGTCAAAATCAGCTTGTTCAGCATTTCACCAGCATCACCACCCTTGATGATGGCGAGCTTGACGCCTGCGTCTTTTTCAAACTGTGCCAACAAGGGCTTGGGCAATGCAAACGAGCTGTGCACCATCACACGCAATTCCTCAGCGGCGTGCGACGGGTTGGACAACGCAAACGCGGTCAAGGCGCTGACGGCGAGTGAAAAAAGACGACGGTTCATGGCAAGCCTTTCAATGCGCCAACGCCAAGAGCCGAATCTTCACGCTCCCTACGCTGGCATGATCCAGATCAGGTATGGGGACTATCTCAGCCTGCCGACCTCGGCAGACACCCCCGGTGAGGCGCTCATTGTAGTTCTGCCAGCACCTTGGCCGATGCCGCTGCCGGCTCGGCGCGCGCGGTCATGGCGCTGCCCGCGGCGGCCAGCATCACCAGCACGATCGCCAACCACTGCACTTGCGTCAGGTGCTCGTCCAGTATCAGCAAGCCCAGCAAGGCGGCCACTGCGGGCTCCATGCTGGTCATGACGCCAAACGCTTGCCGGGGCAGGCGCTTGAGCGCCACCATCTCCAATGAGATCGGGATCGCGCTCGACACCGCCGCCACGCCCAGGCCAGCCAAGAGAATGCCCGGCGACAGCAAGGCAGCGCCTGCTTGCCAAATCCCAAACGGCAACACCGCCAACGCCGCCACGCCCAGGCCCAATGCCACCGACTGCCCCGCGCGCAGGTGCCCCAGACGCTTGCCAAACACGATGTACGCACCCCAACACACGGCGGCGGCCAGCGCATACGCCACACCCTCAACGTCCAGATGATCAGCGCCTGCGCGCCAAGGCAGCAACACCGCCAGGCCAGCCATGGCCAACGCCAGCCACAGGAAATCAACCGAGCGACGCGAGGAAAACAACGCCACGGCCAGCGGCCCAGAAAATTCAATCGCCACCGCCAACCCGAACGGGATGGTGCGCAAAGCCATGTAAAACAGCAGGTTCATGAAACCCAGCGCCACGCCGTAACGCAGCACCGCCAGCGCGTCGGCACGTGACAGCGGCCAACGCCAAGGACGCCACAAGGCCAGCAGCAGCAAAGCCGACAGCCCGACCCGCAGCGCGGTCGTGCCCAGCGCCCCCACCAGGGGAAACAGCTGCTTGGCAAACGACGTGCCAATGCCCAGCGCAGTGACCGAACCCAAGACCGCCAGGAGCGGCAACATTCTGGCCCAGCGCTGGTCGGTCATCGCGCCCATCGAGGAACTCGCCCGCTGCGCGACCGACGCGCCGGCGCCTCAGGCTGCAACCGTCACCGCGGTGGCGACCGCCTGACTGGCAGAGTCCAGCGCGCGCCAGACCGTCTTGCCCTTGCTGTCCTGGTCGATCTGGGCGAGTACGTCTTCATGCGCCAGCAGCTCTTGGGCATCAGCGGCGATGACCGGCAGCTGGAACACGCGCAAATCCATCAGCGGCCGGGCGTTGCCCGACGCGTCACCGACACTGGCATCGTCCATCAGCAGTTCGTTTTGCCCGCGCGTGAGGTTGATGTAGACGTCAGCCAGCAGTTCTGCGTCGAGCAGCGCACCGTGCAGCGAGCGGCCCGAGTTGTCCACTTCGAGCCGGTCGCACAAGGCGTCGAGCGAATTGCGCTTGCCCGGGTACAGCTCTTTGGCCATCACCAGCGTGTCGGTAACGCTCGCGACGAACGTCTCCAGCTTGGGCTGGCCCAGCTTGGCCAGTTCCATGTTCAAAAAACCCAGGTCAAACGGTGCGTTATGGATGACCACGTGCGCGCCGCGCAGGTAGGCCAACAGGTCTTCAGCGATATCGGCAAAGGGCGGCTTGTCCTGCAGGAACTCGGTGGTGATGCCATGCACCTTGAGCGCTTCTTCGTGGCTGTCGCGCCCCGGATTGACGTAGATGTGACGGTTGTTGCCGGTGAGCTTGCGATGCAGCATTTCGACACAACCGATCTCAATAATGCGGTCGCCGTTGTCGGCGGCCAGACCGGTGGTTTCGGTGTCCAGAAAGATTTGGCGCACGGCTAATGCTCCTCTTTGGCGTGGTTGATCGAATATTTTGGAATTTCGATCACCAGGTCTTTTTTGCCCAGAATGGCCTGACAACTCAGGCGCGACGTTGGCTGCAGCCCCCAGGCGCGGTCGAGCAGATCGTCCTCGGCTTCTTCTGACGGCGACAACGACTCAAAGCCTTCTTTCACGATCACGTGGCAGGTGGTGCAGGCGCAGCTCATCTCGCAGGCGTGCTCGATGTTGATGTGGTGGTCCAGCAGCGCCTCGCAGATCGAGGTGCCCGCGGGGGCTGACACCTCGGCACCGTTGGGGCAGTACTCGGCGTGCGGCAGGATTTTGATGGTGGGCATGACAAATTAAACGGTTTCAATATTTTTGCCTGAGAGCGCCTGCTGGATGCCACGGTTCATGCGCAACGCGGCAAAACTCTCGGTGCCTTTGGCCAGCATGGTGGTGATGGCTTCGATGGCGGGGGCGTCGTCCAGGTCGCAGGCGGCGCGCACCTGGCGTATCAGCGTCTCGATGGCGGCACGCTGCGCGTCATCAAGCAAATCGCCGTCGACGTCGAGCGCGCTTTGGGTGGCCATGATCATGCGGTCGGCGTCGACGCGCGCCTCCACGATCGCACGCTGCGTCATGTCGGCCTGCGCGCTGGCAAAACTGTCTTGCAGCATGCGCGTGATCTGTTCGTCGCCCAGCCCGTAGCTGGGCTTGACGGCAATGCTGGCCTCGACGCCGCTGACCTGTTCACGCGCCGACACGCTGAGCAGCCCGTCGGCGTCGACGGTGAAGGTCACGCGGATGCGCGCGGCGCCGGCGGCCATGGGCGGAATGCCGCGCAGCGTAAAGCGCGCCAGGCTGCGGCAGTCGGCAACCAGGTCGCGTTCGCCCTGCACCACGTGCAGCGCCAGCGCGGTCTGCCCGTCCATGTAGGTGGTGAAGTCTTGCGCCTTGGCCGTGGGAATGGTTTCGTTGCGCAGCACGATGCGCTCGACCAGGCCGCCCATGGTCTCG
>JBBIGT010000103.1:0-8160 GCA_037447395.1 Comamonadaceae bacterium
CATAGATTTCCGGGGTTTCGGACAAAATGGTTGTGCCGCCTTGCGCCACCAGCAGGTCGGAGGCGCCACCCAGCGCCGGGTTGGCGGTAATGCCCGAGTAGCCGTCGGAGCCGCCGCAGTTCAGGCCGACGATCAGATCAGCCGTCGTTGCCGCGCTGCGCGCAACAGCGTTCGCCGCAGGCAGCATGTCGTGCACCAGCGCCACGCCTTTGCGGATCGCTGCGGCGGTGCCGCCCTCGGCCTGCATCACGACCGACTGCAGCAGGCCCGGCGCGTGCCCGCCCAACCGCCGGATCAGCGCCGACACCTGGTTTTGCTCGCAACCCAAGCCGACCAGCAAGACGCCGGCAAAGTTGGGATGGCTGGCGTAGCCCAGCAGCGTGCGTTGCAGCACGGCCATGCCCTCACCCGCCGTATTCATGCCGCAACCCAACGGGTGCGGCAGCGCCAGCACACCGTCGACATTCGGGTACGCAGCCAGACGCTCGGCGGTGAAATACGCGGCAATGGCGCGCACCACGGTCGCCGAGCAGTTGACCGACGCCATCACCGCCAGGTAATTGCGCGTGCCGACGCGGCCGTTGGCGCGGCGATAGCCCATGAATTGAGCCGGCGGCGACGGCACCACCGCACGCAGCGCCTGGCCGACGCGGTAGTCACGCGCGAACTCGCCCATGCCCAGGTTGTGCGTGTGCACGTGACTGCCGGCGGCAATGTCGACGCTGGCAAAGCCAATGATCTGGCTGTAGCGGCGCACCGCTTCGCCCGTGCGAAGGTCGCGCGCGGCCACCTTGTGCGCAGGCGGTATCAGGTCGCGTACGGTCAAGGGTAAATCGGCCACGGGCGTGCCCGGCAGCAACTGACGCGTAGCGATCAGCACATCGTCGTCGGGGTGTAAACGCAGCACAGCGCTCTGGGGCATGAACGATCCTTTTTGGGACAGTAGGGACAGTGACGGGGTGCGCCGACGCCGGCTATTGGCTGGCGAGCGACGGCACGACGGGTGGCTACCGCAATTTTGAAACGCTTTTCCATTTTTGGCAATTTATTTTCAAAACATCGTTTCAAATCTGTTGAATTGATTTTTTATTTAGTGTAGAGTTCGCCAAAATTTCAAACAACTGGCCCGGAGACACCCGATGAAGCCCTTCATGAACGCCGACTTTCTGCTCAGCAGCGAGCCCGCGCGACGCTTGTTTCACGACTACGCGGCGGCGATGCCGATCATCGACTACCACTGCCACCTGCCCCCGGCCGACATCGCCAGTAACGCCGGCTTCAAGAACCTGGCGCACGCCTGGCTCGGCGGTGATCACTACAAGTGGCGGGCCATGCGCGCCAACGGCGTGGCGGAACCTGACATTACCGGCCACGCACCCGACTACAACACTTTTCTGGCCTGGGCGCGCACGGTGCCGCGGCTGGTCGGCAACCCGCTGTACCACTGGACGCACCTGGAACTGCAGCGCTACTTTGGCGTCCATGAACCGCTGTCAGAAAAGTCGGCGCAACGCATTTGGGACACTTGCAACGCCCAATTGGTGAGCTCTGAGTTTGGCGCCCGCGCCTTGCTGGTGCGCATGAAGGTGCGTGCCGTCGGCACCACCGACGACCCGGCCGACACGCTGGAACACCACATTGCGTACGCGGCACAGCGGCGCAGCGACGAGCCGGTGATGGTGCCAAGCTTTCGACCCGACCGGGCGCTGGCCATCGACGACCTGCCGGCTTGGCAAGCGTACCTGCAACGCCTGGGCCAGGCGGCCGATGTGCACATCAATAGTTATCCAGCGCTGATTGGCGCGCTGGACAAACGCCATCAGGTCTTTCACGACCTCGGTGCACGCGCCTCGGACCATGGTCTGGTCGGCCCGTTCGCCAGCTTTGCGCCGGCGGCCACGGTGCACGCCATCTTCGCCAAGCTGCAAGCCGGGCAAGCCGTGTCGCTGGAAGAAAGCCACGTTTACAAGACCGCCGTGCTGCTGGAAGTCGGGCGCATGAACGCGCGCCGCGGCTGGGCCATGCAGTTGCACCTGGCGGCGATCCGCAACCTCAACAGCGCCCAGTTTGCCCAGCTGGGTCCGGACACCGGCTACGACGCGGTCTACGACGGCCCCATCGCCCGGAAGTTGGCAGCGTTCCTGAACGCCTTGCAAAGTGACCAGCTGTTACCCAAGACGATTCTCTACTCGCTCAACCCCAACGACCTGGAAGTGCTTGGCACGGTCATGGGCTGCTTCCAGGACGGTAGCACCCCGGGCAAGCTGCAAATGGGCTCGGCCTGGTGGTTCAACGACCACATCGACGGCATGCGCCGCCAGCTGGTGAGCCTGGGCAACCTTGGGCTGCTGTCGCGCTTTGTTGGCATGTTGACCGACTCGCGCAGTTTCCTGTCGTTCCCGCGCCATGAATACTTCCGCCGCGTCCTGTGTGAACTGGTCGGTGGCTGGATGGCCGCCGGCGAGATTGCCCCTGACTATGAAACCTATGGCGCCATGGTGCAAGACATCAGCTACCGCAACGCCCGGCAGTACTTCGCCATTCCCGGCATCCAGAACTGATCGGTGCCCCCATGCGACTGAGCAACACCACCCTGACGCAGCTGCCAGCGGCGGTTCTGCGCCCCCACTACGACCGCGGCGCGGTTGCGCCCGGCATCGTGCACTTGGGCGTTGGCGCCTTTCACCGCGCCCACCAGGCGGTGATGACCGATGCCGTGTTGGCCGCGGGCGACCTGCGCTGGGGCATCGTCGGCTGCGGGCTGATGACACCCGCCACCAAAGACGCCTTGAGCCCGCAAGACGGCTTGTACACCCTTGTTGAACGATCGGCCGACGGTGAAACGCTGCGCGTTGTCGGCGCCGTCAACCAGTTGTTGGGCGGTGTGGGCGACCTGCCGGCGGTACTGGCGCAAATGGCCGCGCCGAGCACGCGCATCGTCAGCCTGACGGTGACAGAAAAAGGCTACTACCTCGATGTCGCCAGCGGTCAGTTGCTGCTTGAGGCGCCGGCCATCGCCGCCGACCTGGCGCTGCCGCACCAGCCCAAAACCATTTTGGGGCTGATCGTCGAGGCGCTGCGCCAGCGCCGCGCCGCTGGCGTGCCGCCCTTTACGGTGTTGAGCTGCGACAACCTGCCCAACAATGGTAAAACCGCGCGCGCCGCCGTCGTCGCCTTTGCTCAAGAGCTCGACAGCGAACTGGCCGCTTGGGTCAACACAGTCGTGCGCTTTCCGTGCACCATGGTCGACCGCATCACGCCGGCCACCACCGACGCCGACCGCGCTTACGTCGACGCTCAACTGGGCTTGCACGACGCCTGGCCAATCGTCACCGAAGGCTTCGTGCAGTGGGTCATCGAGGACGACTTTTCCATGGGTCGGCCCGACTGGACGATAGGCGGCGCGGTGTTTTCCAACGAGATCGAGGCCTGGGAGGCGATGAAGCTGCGCTGCCTCAACGGCGCCCACTCGACGCTGGCCTACCTGGGGCAACTCACCGGCTGCGAAACGGTTGCCCAAGCCATGCAGCAGCCGCTCATTGCCAAGCTGCTCGACGCGCTCTGGGCCGAAGTGCTGGAGGTGCTGCGCGCGCCCAGCGGCATCGACCCGCACGCTTACGTGCAGCAACTCAAAGCCCGCTTTCGCAACCCGGCGTTGCAGCACCGCACCCTGCAGATCGCCATGGACGGCTCGCAAAAACTGCCGCAACGGCTGCTGGCCACACTGCGTGAGCGTCTGGCGCGCGGCCTGCCCTGCCCGGCGCTGGCCACGGCGCTGGCCGGCTGGATGCACTTTGCCGTGCGAGTCGCACACACGCCTGGCGGCGTGCTCAACGACCCGCTCGCGCAGGACATTCTGACTTTGGCAAAAATAAGCCTGCAGCCCAAGCAAATCGTGCGCGATCTGCTATCAATTCAGAGAATTTTTGGCAGCGACCTGGCGGCCAGCGAGGCCCTTGTCGACGAATTGACCCGCGCCTTCGAGGCGCTGGCGCGCGACCCACAAGTCGCCAGCGCCGCCGCCATCGAGCGCTGAAATACATCCAAACACCAACAGGACCGCCGCATGAAAATGACTTTCCGCTGGTATGGCGAAGCCGATCCGGTCAAGCTGGAATACATCCGTCAGATTCCGGGCCTGTACGGCGTCGTCTCGGCCATTTACGACGTGCCGCCGGGCGAGGTCTGGCCGCTGGACAAGCTGCAGACGCTGCGCGCGCGCATCGAAGGCGCCGGGCTGAAGTTCGAAGTGGTCGAAAGCGTGCCGGTCCATGAAGACATCAAGCTGGGCAAGCCGACGCGCGAGCGGCTGATTGCCAACTTTGCGCAAAACATCCGCCATTGCGCCGCCGTCGGCGTCAAGGTCATTTGCTACAACTTCATGCCGGTGTTCGACTGGACGCGTACCGAAATGGCCAAGCTGCTGGCCGACGGTTCAACCACGCTGGCTTTCGACGCCGCCACAGTGGCCAGCATCGACCCCGCGCAAGGTATCGCCCTGCCCGGCTGGGACGCCAGTTACCAGCCCGAGCAGCTCAAGAGTCTGCTGGCCGAGTATCGCGCCGTCGGCGCTGAACAGCTGTGGGCGCATCTGGGGCATTTTCTGCAGGCGATCATCCCCGTCGCCGAAGAAGTCGGCGTGAAGATGGCCATGCATCCGGACGATCCGCCGCGGCCCATATTTGGCCTGCCGCGCATCGTCAAGAACCGCAGCGACCTGCAGCGCCTGCTGCGCCTCGTCGACACGCCGGCCAACGGCCTGACGCTGTGCTCGGGCTCGCTCGGCGCAGACCTGGGCAACGACATCGCCGCGCTGGTGCGCGAGTTTGGCGCCATGGGCCGCATCCACTTTGCACACCTGCGCAACGTCAAGGTACAAGCCGACGGGACTTTTTATGAATCGACCCATCGCTCGTGCGACGGCTCGCTTGACATCGCCGCCATCGTCAAGGCTTACCACGACGTGGGTTTCACCGGCTACGTGCGCCCCGACCACGGCCGCATGATCTGGGGCGAGACCGGCAAGCCCGGCTACGGCCTGTACGACCGCGCGCTGGGTGCGGTGTACCTGAACGGCCTCTGGGAAGCCATCGACAAATTTTCCTCCGTGCCTGCGGGGGGCAAAGTCAACTGACTCGTGCCCTACGCGCGAGCCACACACAGACAGGCAGCAGCTTTTTCTTCAACCGGTCCATTTAGGAGACAACCATGACCTTTCGTAGAACTTTTGTCGCATCACTCGTTGGCGCCATCGCCTTTTCTGCCAGCCTGTCGGCGCTGGCCGACAACATCGTGATGAAGTCGTCCGACACACACCCGGCCGGTTACCCGACCGTCGTGGCGGTGGAAAACATGGGCAAGAAGCTCAGCGCCGCCAGCAACGGCCGCCTGTCGATCAAGATGTTTCCGGGCGCCGTGCTCGGTGAAGAAAAAGCCGTCGTCGAGCAAGTGCAGATCGGCGCCATCCAGATGGCCCGTATCTCGCTGGGCGTGATCGGCCCGATCGTGCCCGAAGTCAACGTCTTCAACATGCCTTTTGTATTCCGTGACATTGCGCATATGCGTGCCGTGATCGACGGCGCCATTGGCCAGGAGCTGCTCGACAAGGTCAGCAACAGCCCGGCGCGCATGGTCGGTCTGGCATGGATGGACGGCGGCGCGCGCAGCCTGTACACAAAGAAGAAGGTGACGACACCGGCCGACCTGAAGGGCCTGAAGGTGCGCATGATGGGTAACCCGCTGTTTGTCGACACCATGAACGCCATGGGCGGCAATGGCATCTCGATGGGCTATGGTGAAGTGTTCAGCGCCCTGCAGACCAATGTCATCGACGGCGCCGAGAACAACCCACCGAGCCTGTTCACCTCGAATCACCACACCACCGGCGCCAAGTACTACGCGCAGACCAACCACCTGATCATTCCCGAGATTCTGGTGATGTCGAAAGTGACCTGGGACAAGCTCTCGGCCGACGACAGGTCGCTGGTGAAAAAGTTGGCCCGCGAATCGCAAATGGACCAACGTCAGTTGTGGGATAAGAGCGTGACGGAGTATTCAGCCAAGCTCAAGGCCGCTGGCGTCGAGTTTGTGCCAGTCGATCAAAAGTTGTTCTATGACGCCACGGCGCCGGTGCGCGCGAAGTATGGTGCCAACTTCACCGACCTGATGAAGCGCGTCAACGACGTCAAATAAGTCCAGGCGTGACCCGGGTCGCCACCTGGGTCACGTCAAGCGGCGCGCACCATCGTGAAAAATACCATTCTGCATTTCAACGACCAGCTGTACCGGGCGTGCATCTGGATTTCTGGTCTGTCGATCCTGGTCATGTCGTTGATCGTCCCCTGGGGCATCTTTGCCCGCTACGTACTGGGCACTGGCTCGTCGTGGCCGGAGCCCATCGCCACCATGTTGATGGTGGTCTTCACCTTTCTGGGTGCATCAGCCACTTATCGCGCACACGGCCATATTGCCGTGGCCATGCTGACCGAGCGCTTGCCCAGACAGGTACAGCCGGTGCTGGCCGCGGCCATGGAAGTGTTGATGCTCGTCGTCGCCGTGTTCGTGACGTATTTCGGCGTCAAGTTGTGCTTGGAAACAATGAACCAGAGCATCGGCCAATTGCCGTGGATGCCGGTCGGCGTGACGTACCTGCCGGTGCCCATCGGCGGTCTGACGACGCTGATCTTTGTGCTCGAGCGACTGGCCTACGGCTCGCAACGAGACCGCGCTATCGTCACCGTTGACCATGAAAAAACAACCGAGGGGCACTGAATGGACGCGCTGGTTTTACTGGGTTCTTTTTTGCTGCTCATCATTTTGGGTATGCCCGTCGCTTATGCCATGGGGCTGGCGGCGTTGATCGGCGGCTGGTACATCGACATTCCGCCCGATGCCGTGATGATCGCCATCGCCGGTGGCGTGAACAAGTTTTCGCTATTGGCGATTCCTTTTTTTGTGCTCGCCGGCGCGCTGATGGCCGAGGGCGGCATGGCCCATCGGCTGGTCGCCTTTGCCCAGGTACTAGTCGGTTTTGTGCGCGGCGGCTTGTCGCTCGTCAACATCCTGGCGTCGACTTTTTTTGGCGCCATCTCCGGTTCGTCGATGGCCGATACCGCTTCGATCGGCTCGGTGCTGATTCCGGAGATGGAGAAAAAGGGTTACCCGCGTGAATTTGCCACCGCCGTCACGGTCAGCGGCTCGGTGCAGGCGATCCTGATTCCGCCGAGCCACAACGCCGTCATTTACTCACTGGCGGCCGGCGGCTCGGTGTCGATCGCGGCGCTGTTTCTGGCCGGCGTGCTGCCCGGTCTGTTGCTCGGCCTGACGCTGGCCGTCATGTGCCTGGCCATTGCGCGCAAGAAAGACTTTCCCAAGGGCCGCGTCATTCCCTTGCGAGAAGCCGTCAAGATCCTGACCGACGCGCTGTGGGGCCTGATGACCATGGTCATCATCCTCGGCGGCATCTTGTCGGGCGTCTTCACCGCCACCGAATCGGCCGCCATTGCCGTGCTGTGGGCGTTCTTTGTGACGATGTTCATTTACCGCGACTACCAGTGGCGCGAGCTACCCAAGCTGGTGCACCGGACCGTCAAGACGCTTGCCATCGTCATGATCCTGATCGGCTTTGCCGCCAGCTTCGGCTACATCATGACGCTGATGCAGATTCCGCAGCAGATCACCGACCTGTTCACCAGCGTGTCGGATAACAAGTACGTGGTGCTGCTGACGATCAACGTGCTGCTGCTGTTGCTCGGCACCTTGATGGACATGGCGCCGCTGATCCTGATCATGACGCCGATCTTGCTGCCCATCGTCACCGGCCTGGGCGTCGACGCGGTGCATTTCGGCATGATCATGATGCTCAACCTGGCCATCGGGCTGATCACGCCGCCGGTCGGCGGGGTGCTGTTTGTCGGCGCGGCGGTGGCCAAGTTGCCGATCGAAAAAGTCGTCAAGGCACTCAACCCGTTCTTTGTCGCGCTGTTTCTGGTGCTGATGGCCGTCACTTACATCCCGGCGTTGTCGCTTTGGCTACCCAGAATGCTATTGAATTAATTGCTAACAGCCCTTTGATTAAAAGGGCTAGAGGCCAATTTTATTTATGAACTTCGGACAAAAAGTCGTCGCGCCGCGGGGAGAATTGATCGAGCAGCCGGCTGC
>JBBIGT010000104.1:0-8106 GCA_037447395.1 Comamonadaceae bacterium
CCCACAGGCCAGCGCCGAACAGGTGTATGCCGTCATCGCGGGTGTCGTCCAGGCGCCGCTGGATGCGCGGGCACAAAACTTCCTGCGCACCGTCATTGCCAACAACCGACTGGCTTTTGTGCCGGAAGTGGTGGCGCAGTTTCGCGCTTTGGTCAATGCCCAGGGTGGCACGTCCGACGCCGTGGTCTATAGCGCTTTTCCCATTGACGGTGCGGCGCTGGCGCAAACCGCTGAAGTGCTCGAGCGCAAGTTTGCGCGCAAGCTCAACGTCTCGGTGGTGCTGCAGCCGGATCTCATCGGTGGCATCCGGGTGGTTGTGGGTGACGAAGTACTTGACACCTCGGTCAAGGCGCGTCTGGAACAAATGAAAGTGGCATTGACGGCTTGATGCCAGATCGTTGCCGCCAGCTAATTTAACGAAAGAAGGAAAGAGTCATGCAACTCAATCCCGCAGAAATTTCTGAACTGATCAAGAGCCGCATCGAAGGCTTGTCTGCCAGCGCCGACGTGCGCAACCAGGGCACGGTCGTCACGGTGACCGACGGTATTTGCCGTATCCACGGCTTGTCTGAGGTGATGCAGGGCGAAATGCTCGAATTCCCGGCGGGCTCTGATGGTCAGCCCACTTTTGGCTTGGCGCTGAATCTTGAGCGTGACTCGGTCGGCGCCGTGATTTTGGGTGAATACGAACACATCTCGGAAGGCGACACGGTCAAGTGCACCGGCCGCATTCTGGAAGTGCCGGTGGGTCCCGAGCTCAAGGGCCGTGTCGTCAACGCGCTGGGTCAACCGATCGACGGCAAAGGCCCGATCAACGCCAAGATGACCGACGTGATTGAAAAAGTGGCGCCCGGCGTGATCGCGCGCCAGTCGGTTGACCAGCCGATGCAAACCGGCCTGAAGTCGATCGACTCGATGGTCCCGATTGGTCGTGGCCAGCGTGAGTTGATCATTGGCGACCGCCAGACCGGCAAGACCGCGGTGGCGATCGACGCGATCATCAATCAGAAGGGTCAGAACATGACCTGCGTTTACGTTGCGATCGGCCAAAAAGCTTCCAGCGTCAAGAACGTGGTACGCGCGCTGGAGCAAGCCGGCGCCATGGAATACACCATTGTGGTTGCTGCGACTGCCTCTGAATCAGCTGCCATGCAGTACGTCAGTGCGTACTCCGGTTGCACCATGGGCGAGTACTTCCGCGACCGCGGCGAAGACGCGATGATCGTGTACGACGACTTGTCCAAACAAGCGGTGGCTTATCGTCAGGTGTCCTTGCTGTTGCGTCGCCCGCCGGGCCGCGAAGCCTACCCTGGTGACGTGTTCTATTTGCATAGCCGCTTGCTCGAGCGCGCCGCGCGCGTCAATGCCAAGTACGTCGAAGACTTCACCAAAGGCGCGGTGACCGGCAAGACCGGCTCGCTGACCGCCTTGCCGATCATTGAAACGCAGGCTGGTGACGTGTCGGCGTTTGTGCCGACCAACGTGATCTCGATTACCGACGGTCAGATCTTCCTGGAGACCTCGCTGTTCAACGCCGGTATCCGCCCCGCTATCAACGCCGGTATTTCGGTGTCACGCGTCGGTGGTGCCGCGCAAACCAAGTTGATCAAATCGCTCTCTGGCGGTATCCGTACCGACCTCGCGCAGTACCGCGAATTGGCCGCTTTTGCCCAGTTTGCGTCTGACCTGGACGAAGCCACCCGCAAGCAGCTCGATCGCGGTGCGCGCGTGACGGAATTGCTCAAGCAGCCACAGTACAGCCCGTACCCGATTTCCATCATGGCCGCCACGCTGTTTGCCGTGAACAAGGGCTATCTGGACGATGTTGATCTGAAAAAAGTGCTGCCTTTTGAACACGGTTTGCACGGCTACCTGAAGGACAAGCACGCTGCCTTGCTCGCCAAGATGGAAGCGGCGCGCGCCATGGACAAGGATGCCGAAGCCGAACTCAACACCGCTGTTGCTGCGTTCAAAAAAACGTTTGCCTGAAGTCACCTCAAATAGACTAGGAGACTGATATGGCAACCGGCAAGGAAATACGCGGCAAGATCGCCAACTTCGAAAGCACGAAGAAGATCACCAAGGCCATGGAGATGATTTCCGTCTCCAAGATGCGTAAAGCCCAAGACCGTATGCGTTCTGCCCGGCCCTACGCCGAAAAGGTGCGCAATATTGCGGCGCACCTCGGTCAGGCCAACCCCGAGTACGTGCACCCGTTCATGAAGCGCAACGACGCCAAGTCCGCGGGCATGATCGTGGTGACGACGGACAAGGGTTTGTGTGGCGGCCTGAACACCAACGTGTTGCGTGGTGTCACCAACATGCTGCGTGACCAGCAGGCGCAGGGCATCGGCGTGCAAGCGGTGGCGATCGGCAACAAGGGGCTGGGGTTTCTCAACCGCATCGGCGCCAAGGTGGTGGCCCAGGTCACGCAACTGGGCGACCGGCCGCACCTGGAGCGCCTGATTGGCCCGGTCAAGGTCTTGCTTGATGCCTATGCCCGTGGTGAACTCAACGCCGTCTACCTGACCTACACCCGTTTCATCAACACGATGAAGCAAGAGGTGGTGATGGAACAGTTGCTGCCGCTGAGCGCCGTGCAGATGAAAGAGGAAGCGCTCGCCAGCGAGGCCGCCACCGGTCAGAAGCATGGTTGGGACTACCTCTATGAACCCGACGCGCAATCGGTCATCGACGACCTGATCGTGCGTTACGTCGAGGCGCTGGTGTTGCAGGCGGTGGCCGAGAACATGGCCTCCGAGCACGCCGCGCGCATGGTCGCCATGAAAGCGGCCACGGATAACGCCGGTAATGTGATTGGTGAGCTCAAGCTGGTCTACAACAAGACTCGCCAGGCCGCCATTACCAAGGAATTGTCGGAAATCGTTTCTGGCGCAGCGGCCATCGCGGCCTGATCCCACCCTGGCGAAGTAGCAAGATTTAAATTTATTGGAGCAACAAGCAAATGGCTCAAGCAAATACCAACGCCGCCGTTCAAGGCAAGATTGTTCAGTGCATCGGCGCTGTGGTTGACGTGGAGTTCCCGCGTGACCACATGCCGCACGTCTACGACGCGCTCAAGCTCGACGGCTCCAACCTGACACTCGAAGTGCAGCAGCAATTGGGCGACGGCATCGTCCGTACCATTGCGCTGGGCTCGTCCGACGGTTTGCGCCGCGGCCTGATGGTGTCCAACACCGGCAACCCGATTTCGGTGCCCGTGGGTACCGCCACCCTGGGCCGCATCATGGACGTGCTGGGCAACCCGATCGACGAGCGCGGCCCGGTCAACACCACGCAGCTGTCGTCGATTCACCGCAAAGCGCCGGTCTATGACGAATTGAGCCCTTCGCAAGAGTTGCTCGAAACCGGTATCAAGGTGATTGACTTGGTTTGCCCGTTTGCCAAGGGCGGCAAGGTCGGCCTGTTCGGCGGCGCCGGTGTCGGCAAGACCGTGAACATGATGGAATTGATCAACAACATCGCCAAGGCGCACAGCGGCCTGTCGGTGTTTGCCGGTGTCGGTGAGCGTACCCGTGAAGGTAACGACTTCTATCATGAAATGATGGAGTCGGGCGTGGTCAACAAGGACAACCTGGGCGAATCCAAGGTGTCGATGGTGTACGGCCAGATGAACGAACCCCCGGGCAACCGCCTGCGTGTGGCCTTGACCGGCCTGACCATTGCCGAGTCGTTCCGTGACGAAGGCAAGGACGTGCTGTTCTTTGTCGACAACATCTACCGTTACACCTTGGCCGGTACCGAAGTTTCCGCGTTGCTGGGACGGATGCCATCTGCCGTGGGTTACCAACCGACGCTGGCCGAAGAAATGGGCCGCCTGCAAGAGCGTATTACCTCGACCAAGGTGGGCTCCATTACGTCGATTCAGGCCGTGTACGTGCCGGCCGACGACTTGACCGACCCGTCTCCTGCGACCACCTTTGCCCACCTGGACTCGACCGTGGTGCTCAGCCGTGACATCGCTTCGCTGGGTATTTATCCCGCGGTGGACCCGCTTGATTCCACCAGCCGCCAACTCGACCCGAATGTGGTCGGCCTGGACCACTACGAAACCGCCCGCGCCGTGCAAGGTACGCTGCAACGCTACAAGGAACTGCGCGACATCATTGCCATTCTGGGTATGGACGAACTGGCCCCGGAAGACAAGTTGACCGTGGCCCGCGCGCGCAAGATTCAGCGTTTCCTGTCGCAGCCGTTCCATGTGGCCGAAGTGTTTACCGGCACGCCGGGCAAGTACGTCAGCCTGGCTGAGACCATTCGCGGCTTCAAAATGATCGTCGCTGGCGAGTGCGACCACCTGCCCGAACAAGCGTTCTACATGGTTGGCACGATCGACGAAGCGTTTGAGAAGGCGAAGAAAGTTTAAGACCTTTCGGGATCGGCGCTAGTCACTTAGCGGCAAGCGCCGTCCGCAACGGAACAGGAAGTTTATGAACACCATCCACGTTGATGTGGTGAGCGCCGAAGAATCGATCTTCTCGGGTGAAGCACGTTTTGTTGCTTTGCCCGGTGAGGCTGGCGAACTCGGCATTTACCCGCGCCACACGCCGCTGATTACCCGCATCAAGGCCGGTTCGGTGCGTATCGAGATGGCCGATGGCTCGGAAGAGTTTGTCTTTGTGGCCGGCGGCATTCTCGAAGTACAGCCGACCGGCGTGACGGTGCTGTCTGACACGGCCATTCGCGGCAAGGACCTCGACGACGAAAAGGCCGCTGAGGCCAAGCGTCTGGCCGAGGAAGCCATCAAGAACGCCAAGACCGACCTCGATCTGGCCAAAGCCACCTCAGAACTTGCTGTCATGGCGGCACAGATCGCCGCGCTGCGCAAATACCGCGGCAAGAAATAAGCGCTCCGCGTGAGTGGCCGCGGCCACAGCACGTTCGTCTTAAAAAAACCCGCTTCGGCGGGTTTTTTTGCGGCTGTCGTGTTCGCTGTCTGGCAATTTGCCGGCGTGTCCCACGCGGTCGTGCTGCTTTGACAACGCCTCAACGCAAGATCGGCGCGTTGGGCAACTCATTTGGATTGGGTGTGCTGTCGGCGATCGGAAAGTGCGCTGTCAGAAGCGCACCTACGCGCGCCAGCGCCAGCGTCAGGCCCTGGTCAAAGTCACCTGTCTGGAACGCTGAGCGCATCGCGACGATCAGTTCCTGCCAAGTGGCCGGCTCCACCTTGTCGTTGAGGCCGCGGTCGGCGACGATCTCGATGCTGCGCTCGGCCAGCAGCAGATAGATCAGCACGCCGTTGTTGTGCGCGGTGTCCCACACGCGCAGCTTGCCAAACAGTGCCAGCGCGCGTTGCCGGGTGATCTGTGCCAACGCGTCATTGCGCCACAGGTAGCTGACCGGTAGACCTGCCTCGACGATGATGCGAATCTCACCGCTGTGCTGGCGCTCGCTGCGCTGTACGGCGTATTCAAGTCGCGCCAGCAACTCTGGTGGTACTTGTCGGCGCAGGGCGTCGGCCGACCAGCGGTGTCTGAACAGGCGTGCCAGTTTGGTCAACATCACCATCCCCCCGAGGCGCCACCGCCCCCAAAATCACCGCCACCCCCGGAACTGAAGCCTCCACCACCGCCAAAGCCACCCCCAAAACCACCGCCGCCATGGTGGCCGCCGAAGCCGCCGCCAGGGCCCCCAGGCAACCCACCGTGACGCCCCGGGTTGCTGTTTGACAGCAGCGTGAAAAGAAGCCCGGCGACGGCGGCGACGCCGGTAATCAGCAGGCTCGTCGTCACCCAGTAAGCGACGGCGCCGGCCGCGCCACCGGCCAGCAGCGAACCCAGCCGCGTGCCAAAAATGCCCTTCACCACCGTGCCCAGGATAGGCACAGCAAAAAACAGAAATACCGCCAGCTCGGTCCAGTCAAACCCGGCATTGCTGGTGCGCGCGCTGGCCGCCGGCTCTGGCAGGGCTTCACCCTTGATCAGCGCCATGATTTGCTCGGTGCCGGCGGTCAAACCCCCTGCATAGTCGCCCTGGCGAAACGCCGGCCGGATGGCCTGGTCGATGATGCGCTTGGCCGCCAGGTCGGGGATTGCGCCCTCGAGCGTTTTGGCTACCTCGATGCGCAGCGTGCGGTCACTGACGGCCACTACCAACAGCACGCCGTCACCCACCCCTTGGCGGCCAATCTTCCAGGCGTTGCCGATGCGGTTGGCGTAACTGGCGATGTCTTCGGGCTGCGTGCTGGCGACGATCAACACGACGACCTGTGCGCCCTTGGCTTGCTCGAACGCGGTCAGCTTGCTCTCAAGCGACTGCCGCGCCTCGGGCGCCAGCAACGACGCGGTGTCAACCACATGGCCGGTTAACGCCGGCACGGCCTGCTGCGCCTGGGCCAGCCCGCACAGGAGCGCCCAAGCCAGCAGTATGCGGACCAGCCAGTTGTTCACTTCTTGTTGAAATCCACCGTCGGCGGCGCGGCAATCGCCGCTTCGTTTTGCACGGTAAAGTTTTCCTTGGCCTTGTAGCCAAAGACCATCGCCGTCAGGTTGCTCGGGAAGCTGCGCGCCATCACGTTGTACGCTTGCACGGCCTGGATGTAGCGATTGCGCGCCACGGTGATGCGGTTTTCGGTGCCCTCCAGCTGTACGCGCAGGTCGCTGAAACCCTGGTTGGCTTTCAGGTTGGGGTATTGCTCGACCACCACCATCAGGCGGCTCAGCGCGCTGCCCACCTCGCCTTGTGCAGCCTGGAATTTCTGCATCGCCGCCGGGTCGTTGACCATCTCCGGCGTCATCTGGATTGCCGTGGCCTTGGCGCGTGCCTCAATCACCTTGGTCAGCGTCTCCTGCTCAAAGTTGGCCTCGCCCTTGACGGTAGCGACAATGTTGGGAATCAAATCGGCGCGACGCTGGTACTGGTTGAGCACCTCGCTCCACGCTGACTTGGCTTGCTCATCGAGCCGTTGAAAGTCGTTGTAGCCGCAGCCGCTGAGCAGCAGCGCCGCAGCAAGCAGCAAAAACCAGCGTTTCATTTTTACCTCCGGGTTGAAAGGGCGAACGGTAGCACACGTCAGCGGCGCATTCGCGGCAAAATCGGCCACAGTTCTTCATTCATCCCTGACATGTCCAAAGCACGCAAATCGACGGCCCCTGTGGGCGGCTCCGCCGACGAAACCGAAGCCACGTTCTACGAGGCCATGCAGGCCGGCGACATCGAGCGCCTGATGTCCTGCTGGGCCGACGAGGACGAAGTTATCTGCATTCATCCGGGTGGCCCGCGCTTGGTCGGCCTGGGTGCGGTGCGCGCGGCTTTCGAGTCGGTGTTCAACAACGGCCAAGTGCGCGTACGCATCGAGGCGCTGCGCAAGGTTGAGTCCATGACCAGCGCCGTGCACAGCGTGCGCGAGCGCATCGAGGTGCTGACCAACGAAGGCCCGGTCGAAGCCTTTGCCATCGCCACCAACGTCTACCACAAGACGGCGCAGGGCTGGCGGCTGGTGGCGCACCACGTCAGCCCGGGCTCGCTGCAAGAGGCACCGGACATTTCCGAAACGCCGCACATTTTGCATTAAATTGTCTTCTAACCCATATAAATAAAGCGCGAGCAGATATGAATTATGTAGCGCCGTGGTGGCTGCCCGGCGGCCACGCGCAAACCATCTGGCCGGCGCTGTGGGCGCACCCGGCGCTGCCCACGCAAGCGGCGCACGAACTGCATTACGTTCGTGAACGCTGGACCACCCCGGACGACGACTTCATCGACCTGGACTGGTTGCCGGGTACCGCCGGCGGCGCCTTGCTGGTGCTGTTTCATGGGCTGGAGGGCTCGTCGCGCAGCCACTACGCGCTGGCCTTTGCCGCTTGGGCGCGGCAACACGGCATGGGCTACGTGGTACCGCACTTTCGTGGCTGCAGCGGCGAGATCAACCGCGCGCCACGCGCCTACCACTCGGGTGACTTTGAAGAAATTGGCTGGATCCTGCAACGCCTGCGCAGCGCCCACAAGGGTACCTTGCTGGCCGTTGGCGTCTCGCTGGGCGGCAACGCCCTGCTGCGCTGGGCCGAAGAGTCTGGCGCATGGGCCAGCCGCAGCGTTGACGCGCTGGCCAGTGTCAGTGCCCCGCTGGATCTGGCAGCCAGT
>JBBIGT010000105.1:0-8069 GCA_037447395.1 Comamonadaceae bacterium
CACGCCGACCTACAACTTTTGTGTGGTCGTTGATGACATGGACATGGCCATCACCCACGTCATTCGTGGTGACGACCATGTCAATAACACGCCGCGCCAGATCAACATTTTCAGGGCGCTGGGCAAGGAGCCCCCGGTCTACGCGCACCTGCCCACCGTGCTCAACGAGCAGGGTGAAAAAATGAGCAAACGCAACGGTGCCAAGGCGGTGACGCAATACCGTGATGAAGGCTATTTGCCCGATGCGATGGTGAACTATCTGGCGCGCCTGGGCTGGAGCCACGGTGACGACGAAATTTTCAGTCGCGCGCAATTCATTGAATGGTTCAACCTGGACCATCTGGGCAAGAGCGCGGCGCAATTTGACGAAGCCAAGCTGCGCTGGGTCAACGCCCAGCATATCAAGATGGCCGACGATCATGCACTGGCACCGCTGGTGCAAGCGCAGCTGCAAAGGCGCGGCCTGACCGGTGACGCCCGGCTGCCGCTTTTGTGCGCCTTGTTCAAAGACCGATGTGACACCACGGTGGCCCTGGCCGACTGGGCAGCGGTCTACTACGGCGGCGTCGAGCCGTCCCCGGCCGACCTGGCGCAGCACGTCACCGACGCGGTTAAGCCAGCGCTGGTGTTGCTGGCAGAAAAATTGGCGGCTTGTGTCTGGGACAAGGAGTCGATCGCGGCCGTTGTCAAAGAAGTCCTGAAGGCGTGCGGCTTGAAAATGCCGCAACTGGCCATGCCGGTGCGCGTGCTGGTGACGGGCAGTGCCCACACGCCGTCGCTTGACGCCGTGCTGGCGCTGTTTGATCGACAAAAAGTTGTCGATCGATTAGCCAAAGCCTGATTTCAGGTTATACTTTCGGGCTTGGAAACGAACGGCGAACTTGTGATGCCGGGCGTGGATTGGGGGTATAGCTCAGCTGGGAGAGCGCTTGCATGGCATGCAAGAGGTCAGCGGTTCGATCCCGCTTACCTCCACCAAAGTTTCCAAGTAGGACGGAAGTCTATAGGTTTTGACCCCATCGTCTAGAGGCCTAGGACATCACCCTTTCACGGTGAGTACCGGGGTTCGAATCCCCGTGGGGTCGCCAGGTTATCGTAAGATGACGTGGCGCAAGTCGGTAACGGTTTGCCGTCAAAAAGCAAATGACTTGGGCTCGAAAGAGTCAATCGTTAGCTACCAGGAGTGGTAGTTCAGTTGGTTAGAATACCGGCCTGTCACGCCGGGGGTCGCGGGTTCGAGTCCCGTCCGCTCCGCCAGTACCGAGGGCTTGTTGCTATTTAATTGGCAGCAAGCCCTTATTTTTTGCGTTGCTTTGGTGCTGTCTCGCATGCCATGGCGGTGTCAGCTGCCCCAGGCACTAAGATCGCGGCATGTTTGATGTCAACGCCACCCCCTCGATCGACGAAGTCAACTTTGCGTTGACCTTGATCACCACACGGCAAAGCATTTTGCCCAAGCGCCTGACGCCGCCTGGTCCCGATGCGGCGCAGTTGGCGTTGCTGTTCAAGGCCGCTGCTGCTGCGCCCGACCATGGTGAGATCAGGCCTTGGCGCTTTATCGTCGTAGGCGCCGAAACGCGTGCTGTTCTGGCCGACGTGTTTGGCCAGGCTCTGCGCGAGCGTGATGCGGCGGCAACCCCTGACCAGGTTGCGCAAGCGCGTGAGAAGGCTTTCCGCGCGCCGTTCGTCGCCCTGGCCATCGCCGATCTGCGCCATGGCCAGCCCGACATCGACGCGCTGGAGCGGATGATCAGCGTCGGCGCGGCGATTCAGAATTTTTTGTTGCTGGCGCACAGCATGGGCTTTGGCGCCGGTCTGACCAGTGGGCAGGCCATGCACTCGCAGGTCTTGCGGCAATGTTTCAGACTACAGGAGGGGGAACATGCGGTGTGTTGCATCAACGTTGGCACGGCCACTCAGCGTAAGCCCGCGCGGCTGCGGCCAGCGGTCGACACCTTTGTCAGTTATCTGTAGCTTCTCGACAAACGCATGAGTTCGCCTGAGTCCCGGATGCGTTCTCCATCTGGCGCCGTCGAAGTCACGCGGGTGCTGCCGCCCGACGACGCACAGCGGCGCGTCGTTCACGATGAGGTGCACGCCCGTCCGCCAGCGCGAATTCGTTTGCCGGCGTTGATCACCTACGTCGCTGTACTCCATGACGGCGTCCGTCGGGACGCTGAACTGGCCCATTTGCAACAACTGCCCGGACAACGGGAGTTGAGCGCTGACGCCCTGGCCGGAAATTTTGTCCGACTGCGTCTGCAGGGGCTGACCGTCAAATGGGAGCGGCACAGCGAGTTCACCCGCTATTCGATCGTCCAGCCGCTGCCCGCGCAGACTGGCTTGGGCGCGGATGAGCCCGATCTGCTGAGTCCATTGGCCGTCAGCAGCCAGTGGTTGCGCGCTATGCCCGGGCGCACCATCGCCGCGGTGCAATTGGCCATGGTCAACGCACCGATCGACGACGCCGGCGCGCTGATGGAGCAAGCCGTGCAGTGGTTTGGTGGGCAAACGGTGGTGGCGTCGTTGCTGGGCAGTAATGGCACAGCGACACCGAACGTTGACACCAGCGCCGACCGTCATGGCTATCGCCATCCGCTGGGGCACTCCTGGGCGTTGACGCAATTTCGCTTGCGCGCCGATGGCTTCGAGCGCCTGCTGGTCGTCGCGCCCGAAGGCACCAGCCAAACACGCGCCGGTCGCATTGCCGCACGGCTGCTGGAGCTTGAGACGTATCGCCTGATGGCTTTGCGCGGTTTACCGGCGGCCAAGGCGCTGGCGCCAACACTGGCGCAAATGGAAGCCGACTTGTCGGACATCACCGCCAAGCTGGAGGGCAAAAGCATCTCAGATCCGGAGTTGCTGGACACACTGGTAGCGTTGGCGGCGCGGGTCGAGCGGGCAACGACGGATCACGTCTACCGTTTTTCGGCGACGCAGGCCTATTACACCTTGGTCAACCAGCGTATCGGTGAGTTGCGCGAAAAGGCCATTCCAGGAACCCAGACGATCGGCGAGTTCATGCAGCGACGCCTATCACCCGCAATGGCAACCGTGGCCGCGACGGCGCAACGCTTGAGTTCGTTGTCGCAGCGCGTGGCACGCACCAGCGACTTGTTGCGCACCCGAGTCGACATTGCCACCGAAGTGCAGAACCAGCAGCTGCTGGAAAAACTCACCCGTGGCCAGCAGACGCAGTTGCGCTTGCAAAGTACCGTTGAAGGGCTGTCGATCGCCGCGATTTCTTACTACGTGATCAGCCTGCTTCTCTACGGCGGCAAGGCGCTGAAAGCTGCCGGCCTGCCAATCAACCCGGAGCTGGCCGCCGGGGCGTTGGTGCCGGTGGTGCTGTGGGCGGTCTGGCGGACGACGCAAAAGATTCACGCCAGGTTGCATCAGGACCACTGATCATGATGCTGCAATTTTTCTATCAAACGGAGACAACATGAAGGCTTTTCAAGACTATTACCCCGAGAATCTGTCGCACTGCTACGGTTGTGGTTCAAAAAATGACCATGGGCATCGCATCAAGACATACTGGGACGGCGACGAGACGGTGACGCGTTTCACGCCGGAGCCTTTTCACACGGCGGTGCCGGGCTTTACCTACGGCGGGCTGCTGGCGTCTTTGGTCGACTGCCATAGCACGGGTACCGCGGCCGCGGCGATGTACCGCCACGAAGGCCGTGCCATGGACAGCTTGCCGGCGTTTCGCTTTGTCACCGGCTCCTTGCACGTCGACTACCTCAAACCGACGCCGATCAACCAGACCCTCGAGATTCGCGGCCGGGTCAAAGAAATCAAGGGTCGCAAAGTGGTCATCGAGACCACCGTTTTCGCTGGCGGTGTGGCCACCGCGCGCGGCGAGGTGGTGGCGATTCAGATGCCGGAAAACTTTGGCGCTTGACCCGCATCAAGCACCCAGCAACGCGCAAAGGTTGCCGATTAATAAGTCGTTCGTTGATCTGAATCAACTTTTTGCAGTGGCATCTGTTGACGTTGGGATGTAGCATCGTCGCAGTCTGTAACAACTGGAAGCGTTGATATGTCGATTCTCAAATCCCTGCGCAACCACTGGAAGCTGACCTTTGTCAGCCTGGTTGGTTTGTTTATCTTTTCGGTGCTGGTGGGTATCTCTGGCGCCTACGTGCTGGCCTTTACCAGCACCGAGGAATTCTGCGTGAGCTGTCACGAAATGTCTTACAACTTTGCCGAGTACAAGGGCACGATCCACGACACCAACCGGACCGGTGTTCGTGCCATTTGCACCGACTGCCACGTGCCGCACACGCCGGGTCCGTTGGTACTGGCCAAGATCAAGGCGTCCAAGGACATGTTCTACACCTACATCGTCCCGTCCATCAATACCAAAGAGAAGTTCGAGGCCAAACGCGCCGTCATGGCGCAGCGCGTCTGGAAAGAAATGATGGAAAGCGATTCGCACCAATGTCGCAGTTGCCACCGTGCCGACAAGATGAAGGAAGACATGCAGTCCCCCGTGGCCCAGAAAAAGCACGCCAAGGCCAAGGCCGAGGGCACCACCTGCATCGAATGTCACTTTGGTATTGCCCACACCGAACCCAGTGGTCCGGGACCGGCTGAACTGTTCGGCAAAAAGGTAGCCGCCAACTAAGCTATATTTAACTTTTTAACCCAAGGAGCAACCATGAAACTGAAACTTCTCGCAACCGCTGTCTTTGCCGCCATTGCCTTGCCCGCCATGGCCTCCGACGTGACCTATCGCGTCGATATTGCGCCGATGTTCAAAGCGCAATGTGCCGACTGCCACGCGGCTGAAAACGGCGCGCCGACCTTGGCCGAGTTCAAACTGGACGAAGAAAAGTACAAAAAGGCCAAAGTTGGCCCGCGCACTGACACTTATGAAACGCTGTTGCAACTGATCGCCTATCCAGATTCCGGCGCCCTGATGCGTCGTCTGGACGACGGCAAGGACCCGTTGGCCGGTGGCAAACCGGGCAATATGTACAAGAATCTTGGCTCAACCGACGCCGAGCGTGCCAAGAACCTCCAACTGGTGAAAGACTGGTTGGGCGACGGCGGCTGGAATCTGAACCGTTGGAGCAAAAAAGGTGACGTTCCTGGCATTACCAAGGAAGCACAAGACAAGCTGAAACTGAAGTATTGAGTCCAGATCGACCAGTTACGCTGGTCGTTTGAGACAAAAAAGCCGCTGAAAGTCCAGCGGCTTTTTTGTCTCAATGTGATTCAGTCTTTACTGCGTCCCAAAAATCCGGTCACCCGCGTCGCCCAGACCGGGCAGGATGTAACCATGGTCGTTGAGCTGGCGGTCGATGGCCGCCGTGAAGATGGGCACGTCGGTGTGCGCCTGGCGCAGCGTCTTGACGCCTTCGGGGCACGACACCAGGCAGACAAACTTGATTGAGCGCGGCTGCGTGGCTTTGATGCGCGTGATGGCAGCCACCGCCGAATGCCCGGTGGCCAGCATCGGGTCGACGACGATGACGTCACGGCTGGGCATGTCTTTGGGCATCTTGAAGTAATACTCCACCGCCTGCAGCGTCGCCGGGTCGCGATACAGGCCGATGTGGCCGACGCGCGCGCCCGGCACCACCGCCAAAAAGCCGTCGAGCAAACCGGTGCCGGCGCGCAGGATGGACGCCAGCGCCAGCTTCTTGCCGTCGATGACTTTGCCAGTCATTTTTTCGAGCGGTGTTTCGATTTCGATGTCTTGCAGCGGCATGTCGCGCGTGACCTCGTAGGCCATCAGCATGGCCAGTTCATTGAGCAGCGTGCGAAAGCTGGTGGTGCTGGCGCTCTTTTGCCGCATCAGCGTCAGCTTGTGCTGCACCAGCGGGTGGTCGATGACGTGAACGTGGGGGTCTTGCAGAGTCATAAGGCTATCAAAAATAAGAGCGAATTATGCCCTTTGCATCAGCGCTTGCCGCCAAAAATACCACCCAATACACCGCGGATGATCTGCCGCCCGACCTCGCGCCCGATGGAACTGGCGGCACTCTTGAACAGTTGTTCACCGGCGCTGGTGCGCCGGCCACCGCCACCGCTGAACAAACCGCCCAGGCTGGAGCCCAAACCGTCGAGCAAGCCACCACCCGACGCGGCCGGTGCGGCGGCATCGGCAGTCGCCACCGCGCTGCCCGTGGCCGGCGCCGACTTGTCGGCCTGCGCTGCCCGAGCGTCTGTTCGGCCTTTGATTTTCTCGAAGGCCGATTCGCGGTCGAGCGTTTTCTCATAGACCCCGGCGACGATCGAGTTGGCCAGCAAGGCTTGGCGCTGCTCGGGGGTGATTGGGCCGATTTGGCTGGCTGGCGGAAACACGTAAACGCGTTCGGTCGGATTAGGGCGACCTTTTTCGTCCAGAAAACTGATCAACGCTTCGCCCACGGCCAATTCCGTGATCGCCGCGCCGATGTCCAGCCCGGTGTTGGGTCGCATGGTGTCGGCGGCGCTCTTGACGGCCTTTTGGTCGCGCGGGGTGAAGGCGCGCAGCGCATGCTGTACGCGGTTGCCCAACTGTGCCAGCACGCTGTCGGGAATGTCGAGCGGGTTT
Organism: Comamonadaceae bacterium; assembly: GCA_037447395.1. Classification (GTDB taxonomy): domain Bacteria; phylum Pseudomonadota; class Gammaproteobacteria; order Burkholderiales; family Burkholderiaceae_C; genus Rhodoferax. The sequence continues at coordinate 6,551 of JBBIGT010000105.1, forward strand.
TGTGTGACGAAGTAAACGCCCACGCCCTTGCTGCGCACCAGTCGCACCACCAGCTCGATGCGTTCGATCAGCACCTTGGGCGCGTCGGCAAACAGCAGGTGCGCTTCGTCAAAAAAGAACACCAGCTTGGGTTTGTCAAGGTCGCCCACCTCGGGCAGGTTCTCGAACAGCTCGCTGAGCAGCCACAGCAAAAACGTGCTGTACAGGCGCGGCGAGTTCATCAGCTTGTCGGCGGCCAGCACGTTGATCATGCCGCGGCCTTGCGCGTCGGTTTGCATGAAGTCGTCGATGTTGAGCATCGGCTCGCCAAAGAACTTGTCGCCGCCTTGTTCTTCGATTTGCATCAGTCCGCGCTGAATGGCACCAATGCTGGCGGCGCTGATGTTGCCGTACTCGGTGGTGAAATTGGCGGCGTTGTCGCCAACGTGCTGGCACATGGCGCGCAGGTCTTTCATGTCGAGCAACAGCAGGCCGTTGTCGTCGGCGATCTTGAAGACCAACTGCAGCACGCCGGCCTGCGTTTCGTTGAGGTTGAGCATGCGCGACAGCAGCAGCGGCCCGAGGTCACTCACGGTGGCGCGCACCGGGTGGCCCTGTTCGCCGAAGACGTCCCACAGTGTTGTCGAAAACGCTGCGTATTCAGGAGCTGTTAGCCCCCGTTCAGCAAGGACTTTGGCCAGTTTTGGTGTTGAACTTCCCGGGCGCGAAATACCGGTCAAGTCGCCCTTGATGTCGGCCATGAAAACGGGCACACCGCGTTGGGCGAAACCTTCGGCCAGCGTTTGCAGGGTGATGGTTTTGCCGGTGCCGGTGGCGCCGGTGATGAGGCCGTGGCGATTGGCCTTGTCAAGTTGCAAAAAACATTGCGTTTGGCCGTGCTGGGCCACCAAAATGGGTTCGGACATGACAACCTCAAAAAGTACAATCAGGCCCCTAGCGTAACGAATTTTTGAAGGAATTCCCGTGGCAGGACACAGTAAATGGGCCAACATTCAGCACCGCAAGGGCCGGCAAGACGAAAAGCGCGGCAAGATCTGGACGCGCATCATCCGTGAAATCACGGTGGCCGCCCGCGCCGGTGGCGGCGATTTGTCGGCCAACCCGCGCCTGCGTCTGGCCGTCGACCGCGCCAAGGCGGCCAACATGCCCGCGGATCGTGTCAAGTACAACATCGACAAGGCCACCGGCGGGCTCGACGGTGTCAACTACGAGGAAATTCGTTACGAAGGCTACGGCATCGGCGGCGCAGCCATCATCGTCGACACCATGACCGACAACAAGGTGCGTACCGTCGCCGAGGTGCGCCACGCCTTTGCCAAATTCGGTGGCAATATGGGTACCGAAGGCTCGGTGGCGTTCCAGTTCAAGCATTGCGGGCAGATTATTTTTGCCCCGGGCGCCAGCGAGGACAAGGTGATGGAAGTGGCGCTGGAGTGCGGTGCCGAAGACGTCATCAGCGACGACGACGGCGCCATCGAGGTGATTACCGCCGTGGCCGACTTTGAAGCCGTCAAGACCG